>JAGWVZ010000535.1 GCA_018970625.1 Myxococcales bacterium
CGAAAACGCTTCGCCGGCCACAGCATCGTCCGAGGATGCCACGGCCTCCGAGGTCACGACCGCGCCGGGCGTCACCTGCACCTCGGAAGGAGTCTCATCCACCAGACTCAGGCTGGCCACCGAACACGTCACAGCAGCCGTGCCCGCCCGACGGCCCTCGTAGGCGCCCGCACCGGCCGCCACCAGCACATCGTCAGGCGCAATCAGAATCGAGAAGCGCGGTGCCTCCTCGAACGTCATCGGCGCGCCGTTCTGATCCAGCACCGTGCACGTCACCAGCACCTCGGAACCCGCCGCAATCGAAGGCGCCGAAACACTCGTCTCCACCGACGTCGGAACGGCCGGCTCTTCGACGTCCGGCTCCACGTCCGGCTCCACGTCTGCCTCGGCGTCCGGCTCTGCATCCGGCTCCACGTCCGGCTCTGCATCCGGCTCCACGTCAGGCTCCACGTCGCCCACCGCATCCGGGTCCGCTCCCGTATCAGACTGCGCGTCACCCGCGCCAGCATCCGGAGAACCCGAATCCGGCGTCAGGTTGATAGTCTCGGTCGACCCCTTACTGTCGCCGCAAGCACTCAGCGCTAACCCCAGAAACAGCGCCGACAGGGCTCCCATCCGTGCTGTCACCGTCCTGACTACTTTCGTTTCGTGTTCCATCGTCGTCTCCGTGAAGCCGGCCACTGTGGCTTTCACAGCACACAGGCAGGTCACTCGTCATTGCGATTTGCTCAGCCAGTCGCGAGCCACACAGCCCCTACAGGAACCTGCCTTCGGGTCAACCGGAAGTTGTGCCGCAGCGCGTCATGCACAACCGCCACAAAAACCGCTAAACCCCTGTTCCACCTTCAGTTTTTTCCATCGCAACGCTCTATACGCACCGCGGCACATGCATCGCTACTTCCAGCCCTCTCCCATGCGCGCACCGCCGCCATCGCCCCCCGATACCACCTCGGCCACAAACTCCAGCGTGCGCGCCCAGCAACGATTCGCCGCGTCACGCCAGACAAACGCCATGAACGCATGCGCTTCGCCCGCGTAGTAGTCGGGCACCACCCGCGCACCCAGCTGCAACAACGCCGACTCCAGCCGATGCGAATCACTCAGCAGAACGTCGCCCGTACCGCACGGAATGTACGTTGGCGGCCACGCCCGCTCCGTCCCGGACAACCCCTCCAGCACCAGCAGCGGGTCGGCGAGTCCCCAACCTTCGCCCGCGTCGTCGGGAAGGTAGTCGCGCACAATCTCGTCCAGCCGCGACTGAATGAACGCCGCGACCAGGCCCTCGCGCCGAAAACGCCCGATGGCGGACACCTGATGCAGACCACATTTCGCCAAAAGCCCCTGCGGCACCACCGCCCTGTCATACACCGCCCGGGCACCCGGCTCGTCACGAGGCACGCAACACGCCACGCACAGGCCGGTCACCAGATTGGCGCCGGCGCTCTCGCCTGCCACCACCACGCGCCCCGGATCACCACCAAACTCGGCCGCGTGCGACACGACCCACAACCACGCCGCGAGCACGTCCTCGAGCGCCGCCGGATACTGCCACTTCGGCGCCAGCCGGTAGTTGATCGTGAACACCACGTACCCCGCCTGCGCATACTTCTGCGCCATGAGCCAGTGCGTGTCCTTTGACAACACCCGAAACCCACCGCCGTGCACATAGAACACCACCGGCAGCGGCCGGGCTCCCCGTACGCGAGGACGCCAGACATCCAGCAAGTGCTCCTTCAACCCTGTGTCGCGGTACGCCAGGTTGGCGAGCACCTCGACCTCGTCGCCACCACGGCGCAGCTGCGGCAGCAGCCGCCCGGCCGCGGACAGCTTGCGAAAACCATGTTCCACCACCGCGCTACCAAGGTCACGCTTCCATCGTTGCCACATGGTCGTTCACTCTGCGTCACGCAGCCCGGTTCGTCGAGCTGCTGGGTGACAGATATGCGCCTCGCTTCACAACGATTCGCGAGACCCACCGGCCAAGCTGGCAGGGCGGCGGTCCGCCCCGACCCGGGCGCGCTTCCGTTTCGCTGGCGTACGCCGACCCGTGCGTTCATTTCTGCGCTGGCGTTCGTTGCAAGCCGGGCGTGAGCGGCGTACACCGTGCATCCCGAAACCCTGCAGGCAACGACAGGCATGAAGATCATCAGCTGGAACATAAACGGCATCCGCTCTGCCGAGAAAAAGGGCTTCGCCGACTGGCTGGGCACGTCCGACGCCCACATCGTTGGGTTGCAGGAGGTGCGAGCCGAGGCGTCTGCCATTCCAACGACGCTGCTGCAGGCCCCCGGCTGGCACGCACACGTCGAGTCTGCGGAGCGCAAGGGCTATTCAGGCGTGGGTCTCTGGTCACGCTCGGCTCCCGACGCCTATCACGCGACGCTCGGCCACCCCGAGATGGACGCCGAGGGACGGTTTCAGCTGGCCCGGTTTGGCGCGCTGACGGTGGTCAACAGCTATTTCCCCAACGGTTCGGGCAAAGACCGCGACAATGGGCGTGTGCCCTTCAAGCTCGACTATTACCGCCGCGTATTCGACCTGCTGCACGCTGATTTTCAGGCCGGCAGGCCGGTGGTGGTGATGGGCGACTTCAACACCGCCCATCGCGACGTCGATCTGGCCCGGCCCAAAGACAATGTGGGAACCAGCGGGTTTCTGCCCGAGGAGCGCGCCGAGCTGGAGCGCTGGATTCAGGCCGGCTGGGTGGACAGCTTTCGCCACCTGAACCCCGATACGCGCGACCGCTACACGTGGTGGAGCCAGCGTTTTGGCGTGCGCGAGCGCAACATCGGCTGGCGCATCGACTATGCGCTGGTGTCGCCCGGCGCCCTGCCCTGGCTTCGGTCCGCCTGGATCGACGACCATGTAAAGGGCTCGGACCACTGCCCTATCGGTCTGGAGCTGGACGACGCGGTGCTCGGCGGCGCCCCCTGAATCTTCTGTATCCTCGGCCACGACGGAATTCGCCATGCACCCTCTGCTTTATCAATCCGGCACGAAACTCGCCCAACAGATTCGGCAACGAAAAATAACCTCTCGCGAGGTGGTTCGTGTCCATATTGAGCACGCACGAACGGTAAATCCCGGCCTGAATGCCATCGTGGCCGACCGTTTTGAGCAGGCGCTGCGCGAGGCTGACCTCGCCGATGAACA
>JAGWVZ010000536.1 GCA_018970625.1 Myxococcales bacterium
GGCAGACGCAGACGCGCGGGCGCTGTGCGCGCTCTTAGGCATAACCCCATCAAGAATGGAGGCAAGGTTTTTGCGGAGGTTTGAGACTGCCCAGGTGTTCTTGGCGGCCCCAGCTGCAACGATGTCCGTATCGTCGTTCACGCCGGCTTCGATTTGACGGAACACCAGCCCGATCTGGCGCGCATCGGCGCGAAGCAGCGTCTCAATCTCGGCGCGAACCTCTGAAGATGGTGCAGCTGAAAGGCTCATGTGGAATGACTGTGTCCGGTGGTTTAGGTACAGCGAGGAGCCTGCAATCTGGAAAAAGTGGACTGAGCGTAGTCTGGTGCCCACACTTGATTCGGTACTTCAGGTGTTGAAGTGCTACAACCAGGTAAGCACTGGTCTGGGTCGACGTCAGGTCGAGGCATCCCGCACGGTCATCGGCGAGGGACTCCACACATAAAACCATGCCCAGACCGGGGCGACGTAGGCAAGGGCTGCATGGAGAAATCCTACACCGACGCCCATTGCGCCGAACAAGACCATCAAAAACAGCGAAACCAGGCAACCGGCTAACACTCGTCTGGCGGCGTGAAATTCGGAGGACGGCCGCGCATCCGTGAAGCCCCGCCCGGCGATGAAACCGAGGAGGTACCTGACGGCAAACATCACCAGCCTCAACGACAAGGCTGCCACGAAACCGGCGCTCAGCGCCACCAGGAAATCGACGTCGTATCCGAGATGTGTGAGTATCCGCGCAGGTATCACGCCGCCGAAAACGATGGTCAGCAGGGTCGCACGAGCGGTACTTTTGAAAAACTCAACTGCCGATGCTGCGCCTTTATTCGAGATTTTGCTGGTAAGGATGCTGGTTTCCATGAACACCACGGTTGACGCCCGGGACGGCACACAAATGCCAACACATACTATGAAGCACCCTTAGATCAACAAAGACGCGCACGTTGACACCCCACCCCGAAAAAGACGATCGATCTATTCGCAGGTGATAACCGGCGGTGCATCTACGTGCAACAATACGGCGCTCGGCGGGTACTGGCTTCGCAGGTATTTCCACAGGGCCCCACAGCGTTGACAGACCACATGAAAAGACCCGTCTGGCTGTTTTGCCATCGTGGACCCGTCCCAAAGTTCATCCAGGTACAAACGCAGGCCGCGGTCCGGACCGATGTCGATCACCGTGTCGCAAGCACACCACAGCGGGGGCGGCGGTTCGCGATCGGCGGTGCGACGCTGGTAGACCGCCAAAGGGATACTTCCCACTTTGAAAGACACCCCGATCTGTCCGAGATCGACAACATCGCCGTCGAGTCGGTGTTCGGCACACCGCCCGGCGAGCACAATCAGATCGTCGTAACGCGATTTATGCCACTGCCAGAGATCAGCCGGTACGGCACAACCGACCTCCGTACACAACGGGTGCTGCTCTACGACAAGTACTTTTTGACGGGCGCCGACGAGATGTCCGGCGTACCCGGTCGGCGGTAGGTTGCGTAACTCGACGGTAGCGATAGCGCCGGTGCAGGGCGTGTACCGCACCGCGTCGAGTCGGTGAAGGAACGCAGAGAAAAACCTTGTACCAGGCGCGACGGCGTCCATCGGTACCGGTGCGCGCGCAAAAGCGCCAGCTACACCGATTGTTTCATTATTCATAAGAACAACGAACACCCGCTTGTACCCTACGACCTGGTCACTCACCTTTACAGCATCGGCACCTACCCGCGAGCGACTCGACGCAAGATTCGGTATTCACTATGCACCACGAACATATCGCGCAGAAGGCCGTATGCACCATGAATCGCTACTGGGACAATGCTACCCATGACCGAGAACAACGATTCCAACGAGTTCGACGAAACGACCCGCCGCCTGCTGCGCGATGCCGAAATGCTGTCGGTCGTTCCCGGCCTGATCGAAGCGTCGGTTGCAGACTTTCGCGAACGAATCGCGGGCACCGAGGAGACTAAAGATCTGGTGGACATGCGTCCGCTGCTGCAGTTCTTCGCCGATAACGGCATCGACACCACTTGGTCAGGCGGTGGCATCAAACAAGGGACGTTCTCTCTTGACCCGCCGCGTATCATGTTCCCGCACCTGAACGACCTCGAGCGTGTATTGGAACTCTTTGAGACCCTCGCTCGGAGCATCGGAGACGAAGACATGGTGGACGCCATCTACAAGCACGTCGGCGATGGGGGTGTAGTCTATGACGGAGAGAAGTTGCTGCACGGCGAACAGCAGGGAGTGATGACCAAGTATGGGCGCATTGTCAGCCTGGATCACACGTGGGCGGTCGAGGTGTCTTCCCTCGAGTACGAGCACTGGGTGTCGGCGCTGCATAACTTCGGCCGGGTCGTACCGGAGCGCAAGCCGGTCGGTGAGCGCATGTGGCGGTTCACCGTGCGGATGCCGGTAGGACACGCCGAGCGGCTCAACCGCGCCGCGGCGGCAGCAGCCAACTGACGCGTACACGCAGCACACCAGCCTGAGCGTCTCGAAGGAACCGTGCACCATAGGACGTGGCCGAACGTTGAACCGGAAAGAACTGCACGGTTCCACTGACCAATTGTCTTCACGGCAACCACTCAGCGCGCTTGATTCGCCGAACATCACTCACTGGGGGACGCGGCTCGGCGTAAATGTGCAAGGTATGCCGAGCCCGAAGAGGCGGGGGAGAACGCCTCCCACACTTTTTCACGATCCTCCACGCTCACCGGGCCGGCGTCAAGTGCGGCGAGCACCGCGAGATTAAACGACTCGACATCACCAGGCTCCACCAGATGGATATGCGGGACCACTGCGGTCTCGAGCAGACCCCCATCAGCAAAACCGACGACACGACACCCGGCTGCCGCGGCCTCGGTGGCGACCATCCCGAACCCCTCGTTGCGATACGGGCAGAGCACCACCTTCGTCGAAGCATAAAATGCAGTCATCTCTGCACGGGACCTACAGGGTGCGAGGCGGTTCGGAATGCGCTCCAGTAGCCCTTGATCCAAATCGCCGTAAAACCCGCTCGCACTCCACGACCACGCAAACTGCCATCGCGTTGCATGCTCCACGAGAAACGGCAGGCCTTTACTACGGATCGGGCGACCAATCCACGCTACACGGTTCGATGCGTCGTCCCGCTCCACTGCCAGATACGCGGGA
>JAGWVZ010000537.1 GCA_018970625.1 Myxococcales bacterium
TGCAGGCGACCGTCGCGAGCGTGCAAAACACGGAGATCCAGAGAGGCAGGCGTGTGCGCATCGACAGTTCCGGGGTGGCCTTCTTCGGGGTGGGGACTTGAATGAGCGACCGGCTGTGTGTAAGTGACGCTTGGTCAGAGTTCCAGCCTTCTATGTACAAAGCTGTCTAACGGTCTCCTCATGGCGAATTCCATGACCGTCGCTGAACTTCACCGTCGTGTCGACGAGCAGGTGGCCCCACTGGCGGCCCTGTATGGAGCAAAGCTGCACTGCCGCAAAGGCTGTTCCGGTTGTTGCACCGACGACCTGACCGTGTTTGAGGTCGAGGCCGACCAAATCCGCGAGCATTACGCCGACCTGCTCCGAAGCGGAGAGGCGCATACGCCGGGGGCATGCGCCTTCCTGAACTCCGAAGGCCTGTGCCGCATTTACGAACATCGCCCCTACGTATGTCGTACGCAGGGGCTACCGCTCCGCTGGCTCGAAGAAGACGAAGACGAAGACATCGTCGAGTATCGTGACATCTGCGGTCTGAGCCTGGACGCGCTCGATCCCATCGCGCTCGACGACGAACACTGCTGGCTCATCGGACCGTTCGAAGAACAGCTGAACGAGCTGCAGTACAAGGCCGACGGTGGCGCCATGCGCCGCGTGTCCCTGCGGTCGTTGTTCGAGTCCCATTGAGTGAGGCCGTCGCAATCGACGTGGCGGGCACGCCGAACCCGGAAAACGCGTGACCCGTCGACCAGTTGCGTCCATTCATGGCCGACACAGTGGCCGGCCAATACGGAAAACAATCGTCACATCAACCAGTTGCGACCATTCATGGCCGACATGATGGTCAGTTCTAACCGGGGAACAGTCGACGTATCAACGGGCTGCGTCAACCGTCCTTGCGGCCAAAATCATCCTCCAGCCGGATGATGTCGTCTTCGCCAAAGTACGTGCCACGCTGCACCTCGATGAAGACAAGCAGGTCGTCCCCTTCATTGCACATGCGGTGGGCGGCACCGTGCGGAATATCAATGGCCTGACCGGTGGGCACCGTATGCCGCTCGCCATCCAGAATGACGGTGCCTTCACCTGCCACCACAAACCAGTGTTCCTGACGAAACCGGTGCTTCTGATAGCTCAGTCGCTTTCCGGGAAGTACCTCAATCCGCTTCACCTTCCAGTGCTCCGATTCTTCAAGCACGGTGAAGCTGCCCCAGGGGCGAACGTCGTGAAGGGGATGGTTCTGGTCTGACATGAAGGATCAACCGGACAGAATGGTAGAGCGGGTAAGCTTCTAACGATTTCAGGTCGGACACGCCACCCGATTTTGTGCGTCCGAAACGACGCCCGCATTGCGTTTCTTCCACGCGCACCCGACAATCGCGTACGCTCCGGCGCCGCCCCACCGGGACGAACCCGTGCCAGGGCCTCTGTACCCCTCCAGTGAACATGACCGACACGACGCCTCGTCCCGAACCACGCCCCTCGCAGGCCGAGCTGGGCCGCGCATTGCTTGCCCGCTGCAAGGCGGGGGTATTGACCACGCTCGACGTCGAAACAGGACACCCCTATGCGTCGGTAGCCGAAATTCTGCCCACGCACGATGGACAGATCCTGTTACTGATCAGCGGTCTGGCGGTGCACACGCGCAACCTGAAGGCGAACCCGAAGTGTGGGTTTCTGACCGCCGACGGTCTGGCACACGCCGAGCCCCTTGTGGAAGCCAGGGTGAGCCTGCTTTGTCACGGCGAACCGTTTGCGGCGACCGAAGAAGACAGAGCCGCATGGCTCGTGCGTTTTCCCGCAGCATCAGAATATATCGGGTTTTCTGACTTTGGTTTCTGGCGTCTGCGCCCGGAAAAGGTTCGTTATATTGCGGGATTTGGACGCATGAGCTGGATCAACGGCGACGAATGGGCCGCCGCTGAACCGGACCCGCTCTGGGATTCGGCCAGCAGCATTGTTGCCCACATGAACGATGACCATCGCCACAATATGGTCGATTACGTTCGCGCTTTCGGCGACTTCCCAGACTGCGAAGACGCCTTCATGATCGCCATCGACCGTCTCGGGTTTGATGTGCGCGCCACCGCCGCCGGAAAATCACGCAATATCCGGTTTACGTTCGATGAACCGGCGATCAATGCTCGTTTTGTGCGCAAAGCCATGGTGGACCTCGCCGTGCAGGCACGAAAACGGCTCGAGCCGCTCACGTAAACGCCCGCATTTCTACCGCCCTGTAAATCCCATACAGCTCATTGCAGGGCGGTGGTCATTCAAATGCCGATGCCCGGCCAGACACCGGAATAGTTCAGGCGGTGAGCTGTTCGCCCATACGTTCCGCGATGGCCATCAGGGTCATCATGGGGTTTGCGCCGGGCGTTGAGGGGAACATGCCGGTATCGCAGACATAAATGCCTTCATAACCGCGCATGGCGCCCTGCGAATTCAACGGATATTCTTCACGATTTCCGCCCATGCGGGTCGTACCGAACAGGTGATTGGAGCCGATCTGGAAATCTTTGGGCGTAAAATGTGTCGCCCGGAATTTCTTCACATCATCGGCATCATAAATCACGTCGAAGGGCTCCGAGAAAGGCGTGAAGACCTTACGCGCGCCTGCCGCAAACGACATATCCATGAGCTTCGCATAACCTTCCTGCAGACGACGGGCATCGCCGGCGCGGAAATCATACTGAATATCGACAAGGCCGGATGGCAGCGGCCGAACCGAGCCAACCGAGTCGTCTCCGCTGACCCAGGTATCCCAGGGAGCCAGGTGCTTGAAGCTGCGGTTGCGGTCCACATATTCCGCGCCAACACCCTTGAAGGTGGACGCGAAAATGGCCTCCGACGTCCATGCCGACTCGAGCTTGATGCCTTCGGGCAGGAATTTCGAGACGTGGAACGCCTGCGTAGCGCCGATCCACGGGTTGACCTCTTCGTCAAACAGGCCCATCACGAGCCCGCCCGGGTGGGTACGAAGATGCTTGCCGAGCGCCGGGTGTTGAACGCCTGAGCGAATGAGAATGCAGGGCGTGTGATACGCGCCCGCGGCCACGATAACCGCCGTGCGGGCCGTAATGCGGACTTCATGGGTCTTCTTGCCAGTGACCGGGTCTACGACCTTGCCCACGACGCCTGCGG
>JAGWVZ010000538.1 GCA_018970625.1 Myxococcales bacterium
GGGACCTTCGTCAACTCATGCGTCAGCGCCCACGCGGCGAACGACGAGTGCCGCTCTCGGCCGCGCTCTACATCGCCATCGAGGTGTGCAAAGGTCTGGCCTACGCGCACTCACGCACCGACGCCGCCGGCAACCCGCTCCACATTGTCCACCGCGATATCTCGCCCGCCAACCTGATCGTGTCGCGACAGGGCGAGGTCAAAATTGTGGACTTCGGCATCGCATCCGCTCGCAGCCGCCTTGGCAACACACAGACCGGACAGGTGCGCGGCAAGCTGGCTTACATGTCGCCCGAGCAGGCATCGGGGCGAACGGTGGACAACCGCAGCGACCTGTTCTCGCTGGGCGTGGTGCTCTACGAAATGATTGCAGGGCGGCGGCCATTCGACGCGAACGCTGACCACGAACTGCTGGCGCGCATTCAGTCGGGCGTGTTTCAGCGGCTTCAGGACGCTGCCGCAGATGTTCCTGACGAGGTCGCCGCTGTGGTCCATCGCGCGCTCGCGGTCGATGTCGCCGATCGATTTGCGTCGGCCGAGGAGCTGCAAATCGCGCTTATGCACGCCATGCTACACCTCTCGGGGCCCTTTACAGCGCAGCAGCTGGCCCGCTG
Organism: Myxococcales bacterium; assembly: GCA_018970625.1. The sequence goes on from JAGWVZ010000538.1 coordinate 614, forward strand.
GGCCTTGAGCGTCGGCGTGGACGCTCCTTCGCATCGACGCGAAGGGCTCGACGGAGTGCTCAACGAAGAGCTCGATCGGCTTCTCGGCGGCGGAGGTCTGACACCTTCGGCTGGTCGTTCCGTTACGCCGTCGCCGCTGACGCCCTCCGCGGTCATTCGCTCCCGACCCACGGGTACACCGAGCGTGCCCGCTCCTGCGGCTGTGGCCACTTCGCAGTCCGGTGAGGTGCCTGTGCGTACTGCCGCCCTGCCTTCACCCGGTGATGTTACGCGGACGGCGGCCGTGGTGTCACCTTCGCCTGTTGTGCCGGCCGCACAGCACAAGGCGGGACCGCGTGGCAGTCGTCTCTGGCCGCGGGCTGTGGCCGGCGTTCTCGTGGTGGCTTCCGTCGCTCTGGCGTTCACGTTCTGGCCAACCCCAGGCGTGGTGCTCGAAGTGGCTACCGAACCATCTGGTGCAACGGTATTTGTGGACGGTACCGCGATAGGGGTTTCGACGTTGCGGGCCGAATTTGCGCCTGGTGAGCACTTCGTAAGGGTTCAACTGGCTGGTTTTGAGTCCAGCGAGCGCTCCATTGTGCTGGAACGTGATGCCGATGAGGCAGCGCTGACGTTTGCGCTGGAGCCATTACCGCAGCGGGTCGAGTTCGAGAGCTTCCCTGCCGGGGCGCTGGTGCAGTTGGAAGGGTACGCCCCGTTCGTCGCTGGCAACAGCATTGAGTTACCGGTGGGGGCTCGACTTCGGGTCACGATGTCGCACGACGGCTATGTGACGTGGAGCGAGGAGCTGGAGTTTGCCGCCGGCAGAACGCGTGTGAGCGCACGGCTGGAGCCGGTCGTGAACGGATCTTCGCCCGGGGTGCTGGACGGTGCCCCCCTCGAAGACGCCGTCGACGCGGAACGCTCGGTCAGAGAGGGTGACTCCACCGGCCGTGAGCTGGCGACGTCGCCACCTCCGATGGAACTTCGGCGATATCTGCTGCCTTCGTTCCCCACAGGTACGGTGGTGGAGTTCGCGGGACGTACGATCGCGCCTGAGCAGGGCTTGCGCGTACCGTCGACGGATGCACCCGGCAGACTGCGTGTGAGCGCACCCGGATTTGAGGTCTGGGAGCGCGAAATTGATCCGGGCACTCTTTTGTCGGGCCGTCTGGAAGTTTCGCTCACGCCGGCGCGCGGACAGGGGACGCTCTCACTGCAGTTCAGCGAGGCGCCCTTTGTGGGGGATATTTCCGTGGATGGCCGGGTCATTGGGCGGTGGGATCGGCAGCCGATTGAACTCACTGCAGGTCGACACACGATTGTGGTAACGAACGCGACGCATGGAACCGAACATCGGTCCACGGTCGAAATCGAACCCGATGGCGAGCACACGCTGGCTGTGGAATGGCAATAACCCATGACTGACATTACCCGCACGGTGTTGCTCGACGGTGGCACCGAAGCCCTGCAACTGCGAGCGTTTCGGCTGACGGTGACCGTTGCCGGCGAGACGGTTGGCCAGGTGTTCACCCGCAGGCGTGTCACGATTGGTAGCAGGGAGCCGGCTGACTTCGTGATCGACGACGCCCGGGTATCCCGCATGCACGCCGCGATTGAGGTGGACGCTCGCGGGTATCGGCTGCTGGACACCGGCTCGAAGAACGGGGTGTTCGTTGGCGAACTCATGGTGCAGTCGGTATATTTACGACCGGGTATGACGTTCCTGGTCGGGCAGGTCAGTGTGCAATTTGATGTGACCGCCGAAGAGGTCGAGGTGCGATTTTCGCAGCGCAACCGATTTGGCAACATGATGGGTCAGTCGCTTGCCATGCGCGAAGTCTTCGCCTTGCTGGAGCGCGTCTCTCCGTCTGACCTGACGATACTGGTGGAAGGAAAATCGGGCACCGGAAAAGAGCTGGTGGCCGAGGCAGTGCATAAACACTCGCCGCGTCATCGTGGACCATTTGTGGTGTTTGATTGTTCGGCTGTATCGTCTGAACTGATCGAGAGCGAATTGTTTGGCCATGTGAAAGGTGCATTTACCGGTGCTGTTTCAAGCCGGAAGGGGGCTTTTGAAAACGCGCAGGGCGGTACGCTGTTCATTGATGAGCTCGGTGAGCTGGGGCTGGATTTGCAGCCCAAACTTCTGCGCGCGCTGGAGCGGCGCGAAATTCGACGCGTTGGCTCCAATGAGGCGATTGCGGTAGATGTTCGTATTGTGGCCGCCAGCAACCGTTCGCTGCAGGACGAAGTGGCGCGAGGTACCTTTCGCGAAGACCTGTACTATCGGTTTGCCGTGCTCAAGGTGGTGCTGCCGGCGCTGCATGAGCGCGTGGAAGATATTCCACTGCTGGTAGAGCACTTTCTGCAGGATGCTGCCGCACGCACCGGCAAATCTGGGCTGGGGGTTTCTTATGCGACCATGGAGAGACTGAAAGCGTATTCCTGGCCGGGAAATGTGCGCGAATTACGCAATTTTATTGAGCGTGCGGTTGTGCTCGCCAACGATTCTGGTCAGGTGGACGCTCG
>JAGWVZ010000539.1 GCA_018970625.1 Myxococcales bacterium
CACATAGGCAGGACCTGAACCCGTTCTGGCGGATGCGGAAACGACCTGAAATCCATCGAGGCCTTCCTGGGCCGACGCGCTGAGCAGCCGTTCCCGGATACGCTGCGCCATGGGTCGGTGGGTAAAATCGAGGGGGGCTGGGCGCGTCTCGGAGACACCCCCTGTGACCAACTGTAACTCCACGCGTCCGTCGTCCGTAAGCACCAACGCCCGCACCCGTGGATCCTGAAGATAGGAATCGATGGGGCCCAAACCCACCGCAGAGTGAGCGACGATGGAACTCAGGGCCGCCATGTGCGCGTGGCTCAAAGGCTTCGACTCGGGTAGTCCCATCACGATACGGGCAGACAACTCCTCAAACGTACGAAGCTGTTGAGTCTGGAAGTGAAACCCAGACGGGAGAGCGTCCACCGGCACTTCTTCGGTCAAGCGTTCAATTGCCGCCTGCCAACTTCGTTGAAATCTGGCGTCGTCCCAAAAAGGTTCCCGGGGAACCGACAAGCGCCGAGCAGTCACATCCTTCGAATCGGGGCGACGCGTCGAAGCATCGCGTTCCGGTCTTGCTTCGATGGGTGCCGGAGTTCGATTACCCGAACCGCTATCGGCGTGCGCTACCTGCGTGGTCAGCGCCAATCGTCCGATTTCCGCCGATGTCGATTGAGGTTTTTGACGATCCGCTGGCGGCGCCGCGCCTAATGGCGGTGCGGGCAGCGGAGAAACAATCGGGGCGGACGGACTCGACGAGGATGCTCGGACAGGTGCAACTTCCTGACCGGTCAAGGCAACCTGCTCGCCGACCAGGGCATAGGCTGCCATCGCAGAGGTTGGCTCCTGAGCAACCTGCGCGAGATCGCCCGCAGATTCGATGGCTGCTTCTGGTGAGCTCATCGCCACGAGTGCCGTCACGTCCCGAAGGTCAGCAAGGGGTGTAGATGGAGTGGCTGACAGAATCTCCAGTTTGAACTCTCCGATGTGAATCGCATCGGTGTTGGTCAGAGGGGTTGGGGCCGTGATTTTGTGGCCATTCACCGAGGTGCCGTTGGTACTCCTCAGGTCGAAAACAAAGAGTTGGCCGCCTTCAAAGGCGATGCGTGCATGCCGTTTTGAAACATTGCCGGTGGGCAGAACAATGTCGTTCCCCTTTACTCGGCCAATCAGCACCTCGTCGGCTCCGAAAATTTCTACCGTCGGTGAACCCGTACCCTCAGTCACAGCGATGCGGAACATGGCAGAGTTTTCCTGTTAACGGGGGAACTGCGCGAACCACACAGTATCCTGCTTGTTCAACGTTCGCCACACAGATTAAACGGCGCTGGATTCGCGATATCCACACAAAGAATAAGGCGGGTGGGAAAGCAAGGCGGGCCGATCTCATTTCAAGGGGTGAAACGGCGACTTGCCATCGGCCAGGTGCCCCTCCGGGTCAGGAATTCGGTGACGCTGGTGCAGCCGCGTCCTGAGCGGGCAACTCAGGCGCCGCTTCCGAGGCGTCCGAAGGATGTTTCGCGTTGTCTGTGGTAAGCCACTCAGCGGGAACGTCACGAAGTTTGGTTGCCGGGTCCAGTCCGAAGCGTCGGGCATTGGTCAGTACGGTTGTGGCTGCTGTGTTCACCAGCGCTGACACCTCGCGCTGCGCCTGAGACAGGGTAAGCCCTGCTCTTGCGGGCTCCGTGTAAAGGTGGCACGCCACTTTGTGACCTGCTCCAACGTCCGTGAACGCAGGTCTCTCTTCCCGGCATCGCTTGAACGCGACCGGGCAGCGTGTATGAAAGCGACAGCCAGTCGGCGGCTTCGATGGCGAGGGGACGTCGCCCTGAAGAATGATTCGCTCGGTAATGCGCCGCGGATTCGCTTCCGGAATCGCCGACAACAGAGCCTGTGTGTAAGGATGCGCGGGGTGAGAGAAGATTTCATCGCAGTCGCCCGACTCGACCATCGAGCCAAGATACATGACGGCGATACGGTCAGAGATGTGCCGAACGACAGACAGGTCGTGAGCGATGAAGAGGTAGGAGAGGGCGAACTCCTCTTTCAGGTCGAGCAAGAGGTTGATCACCTGAGCCTGAACGGAGACGTCCAGAGCGGAGACTGCCTCGTCACACACCATGAACTCGGGACGAAGTGCGAGCGCACGTGCAATGCCGATGCGCTGGCGCTGGCCACCCGAGAATTCATGTGGGTAGCGCGATACGTAACTGGCCTGCAGCCCCACCTTTTCAAGCAGCGAGCAGACTTTCTCGCGAACATCGTCGTGGGTGGCCATGCCATGGACAACCATCGCCTCGCCGATCAGGTTCTCCACCGTCATACGCGGGTTTAGACTGGAGAAAGGATCCTGAAAGATGATCTGCAGGTTGCGCCGATACTGCCGCAGTGTCTTTTCTGGAAGACGGAACAGATCGACGCCTTTGTAAATCGCACGCCCAGCGGTGGGTTCGATGAGGCGCAGCAGACTTCGCCCAGCCGTCGTCTTGCCGCAGCCGGACTCACCCACCAGGCCCAACGTTTCCTGCGGCATGATCGAAAACGAGATATCATCCACCGCTTTCACGTGGCCTACTGTCCGACCCAGAAGTCCCTTCTTTATGGGAAAGTACTTCTGAAGGCCGGTGACCTCAATGAGTGGCGCTGGTTCGACAGAACTGGACATGCGGCGATTCCGGTGGATCAGAGCGTGGCAATAATATGCTTTCCGTCCTCATACGGGCCGGTCCGCGGACGGGTATCGGCCGCCACTTCTTCTGCAAAATGGCAAGCAACCAGGTGGCCTGGCGTCAGCTCACGCAGCTGCGGCTCTGTTTGCGCACACTCGACGGACGCGAAAGGACAACGCGTACGGAAACGGCAGCCCGTCGGGAAGCGCAACGGAGACGGAACCATCCCCGGAATGGTCGTCAGGCGACCGCCGCGCGGAGCTTCAATATCCGGAAGACTCGAGAACAAGCCGCGCGTGTATGGATGCATCGGACTATCAAACAGCGCGTGAACCGATGCGTACTCCACCACGCGACCCGCATACATGACCACCACGTCATCAGACACCTCAGCGACAACACCCAGGTCGTGGGTAATCATCACAATGCTCATGCCGTTCTGCTGCTGCAGCGACGAAAGCAGATCG
>JAGWVZ010000540.1 GCA_018970625.1 Myxococcales bacterium
GGTAGGCGCTTCGTAGGCGATCGCCGGACTGGCACCGAAGAGCAGGCCGAGTGCGATGGCCGAAGCGGGGGCACTCCACTGAAAAACCGTCATGCTTGTCACTCCAGGCACCGAAAAGTGCTGTCCAGCGGCCACATTCCGACCGCTGAGTCGCGGTGCATGATGCGGCAATGTCCGAGGCGCTGTCAAACGCGCTCACGCGACTGGTGGTTGAGTGCAAAAAGTTCATATGAAACAGAGGTTTGTGTTCAGTGTTCCACACGGGTCACGGGTGGCCGTCGACCGGTGTCGCTCACGTATCGTGGCGGGCCGCGATGAAAAGCGGGTGTCGTGGAGAGTCGCCGAGAGATCAGCGTATCGCCACATCACTCGTCCTTTACCGGCAGAGGAGACAAACCGCTGCGGAGCTAGTTCGGCAGCTCGCCTTTCGAGTCGTCGTCGTGGCCAGCCCATGCACGATATTCCGGGGATTCGAACAGCGCTTCGCCATTCTCGGCCGCCAGCACAAAGCCGGGTTCTGCCCTCTCACAGGCGTACTTCGCGTTCAGCACCGCCTGCTGCACGACTGCGCTCAGGTCGGGCATGACGCGACCAGATTCACGAAACGACCACAGCAGGCGGCAGGTCAGGTCCAGCGTTCCGTCACGGTGCGCCTTCTCGGCGATTTGCCAGACCATATCGCCCTCGTACACCGGATGCTCGACGAGCGTGAACACCACCCGCCGCGTGCGCTCGTTTGCGACGATGCGCTCACGCAGTCGCACTCCGGCCACGCTGGTCCAACGCTGGTAACGGCCGTCAGCTGCCGAATCGAAACCGAACGCCTGCAGGTCCTGCATGTGGCGATCAGGGTGTTCAATGCGTTCGAGCAGATGCGCCCAGATGGTGGCGACGGATGCGCGAACGGAGACGGTATGAAAAAAATCGGTGGTGTTGCTCACGGTCGCTTCCTGCTGGCTGCGGATACGGCGACGCCCTATGGCAGACCTGTGGGTTGTCGTCACGTCTGAATCGGCGGCTCAGGTCTGGAACACCGACAGGTCGTGCGGCGTGCAGGTTGCTTCGGTGGGTGCTGTTCTGCTTTTTTAAGGCGTTTGCAGGGCGGTACGTGAGTTGCCGGGCTTGAGTGACCGAAAGTCGCCTTGTTTGGGCCAGACCCCAATGTGACGTTGACTTGTGAGCGTCGAGTTGAATAACGCATGTTACGGAATGCTGTTCATTCGTGACGATGTGATGCCTGAGAATCAGGAACGAGTGATTTCATTGCGGAGCCCCGAGTTTCGCACCGCGCTGGTGGGTCGCACCGACGAGCTGGCGCGGCTTCTGGAGCTGGTTGCGCGGGGTGGCCATGCGGTGACGATTGTAGGGCCTCCGGGTGTGGGCAAAAGCAGGCTCGCGTGGGAGTTGGGACGAACGCTGGTCGCACAGGGTCACGCTTTCAGTCTTCACGCGGTCGATGTGTCGCAGGTGACCGACGAGACGGAGGTGCTGTCGCGACTTTGTGCTTCCCTGCTGAATGGTACCGAGGCGACGCGGAGGGCCGAGGCGTTGCAGGATCTGGTCGAGACGCTGTCGGTGCGCGAGAACGTGGTGTTGCTGTTTGACAACGCCGAGCGGCTGCTGGGACCCGTGCTGGAGATTGTGCAGGAGCTGCGGCTGAAATCGCCCGAGACACGAATGGTGGTGACCTCACGGGAGCCTGGGCGCTCGGCGCTGAATCGGATGCTTCGGATTGAGCCACTGGGTGTTTCGGACGCCGCGCATTTGTATGCGCTGCGTTCGGCGCTGTTTTCGGATGGCGGATGCGAGCCGGCGGAGGCATCCGACGAGGTGGTGGAGCTGGTAAAGCGCCTGGATGGTCTGCCGCTCGCGATTGAGCTCGCCGCTGCGCGTTCACGCATGTTTTCGCCGGCCCAGATGGTGCAGTTGCTGGACGAGCGCATGAAGTTATTGCGCCTGCCCGAGCAGGGCGATTCGTTACGGTTAAGCACGCTGCAGGGAACACTGGACTGGTCGTGGGAGATGCTGACCGACTGGGAGCAGTCCGCGCTGATTCAGTGCTCGGTGTTCGCGGGACCCTTTTCGCACTACGACGCCGAACACGTTGTCGTTTGCGATGAGCCCGATGCGCCGTGGATGGTGGATATCCTGCAGGCGCTATACGATCGCTCGCTGATCTCGGTTTACCGGTCCGAGAACGGTGCTTCTGAACCAGACGTCATGTACGTGATGTACGACAGTGTGCGCGACTATGTACGGATGCGGGCGCCAAAAGAAGCGGTCGCGGCAGCATGGGACCGGCTGGTGGTCTGGTACAGTGAGCGGGCTGTCTGGTGGCAGTCGCGGATGGACTCACTGGGCGATCGGCCAGCTCTTGCCTGGTACGATAGCCAGCGTTCAAATCTGCACGCCGTGCTGGAGTTCGGAATCCGGAGCTCGCCTGACGTTGCCGCTCAGCTGCTTGTGACCCTGGACACCATTGTTCAGGAGCGAGAGCCCTACAACCAGCTCAAGGAGCTTTATCATCGCGTGATTGCTGCCCTTGGCGACGATGTCCGAACGGTTCCGTTTCGGGCACGGTTGTTGCGCCGCCTGGGACACCATCTGATGTTACGGGGTTCGGTACCCGAGGGCAAGGCGCTGGTGATGAGCGCCGTGGCGCTGCAGCGGCACGATAGCGACGTGAACGAAGAGCGTCGCATGCGCATTTCAGTCGCTTATCTGTACATCCGCGAGGGGCGCTTCGATGAAGCGGAAGCCGAGCTGCAACAGGCGCTGCAGCTTGTGGAGCGTAGCGATAGTCCGGTACATGTGGCGATGGTGCATCTGTACATGGGCATGTTGTACAACTTTCGCGCTGAAGCCGAAGCCGGACAGCGCCTCGAGTGGTTACAACGTGCGCTTCAGTGGTACCAGTCGTCGGTGAACCTCCTCCAGAATCTACAGGCGCACCGTTTTCTGGCGGTTCTGTATTCGAATATCGGCAACGTATATCTGCGTCTGGATATGCGCACCGAGCAGCGCCATTATTTTGAGCGCTGTCTGGAACATGCGGCCGTCATCGACAGCCGATTGATGGAGTCCATGGCGCTGGCGAGCCTGGCGTGGGT
>JAGWVZ010000012.1 GCA_018970625.1 Myxococcales bacterium
TGGCCTGCCATTCCCGTGTTCTCGTACACGCGCGACGAGCACGAAACCTGGCGGCTTGTGTCGGAGATTCTCGTGCGACTTCAGGACCGATACGCCTGTCGGGCCTTTCTGGAAGGCCGCGAGAAACTGGCCCTGCCGCTCGACCATGTGCCGCAACTCAACGACGTCTCGGCGCGCATGGAAGACACGACCGGCTTCATGCTGGCACCCGTGGGTGGGCTGCTCGAAAAAGGCGAGTTTCTGTCGATGCTCGAACAGAAGGTCATGCGCTGCACCCCGTACATGCGGCACGCTTCGTACCCATTTTTCACACCCGAGCCCGACATTGTGCATGAGCTACGCGGCCACGCGCCCATGTTCATGTATCCGCTCTTCGTCGAGCTCTCGATGTCCATCGGCCGCGCCGCCCGCGCGGCTGTCGAGGCCGGCAACCACGAACTGCTCGAATCCATTGGCCTGTTCTACTGGTACACCGTCGAGTATGGCCTGATTCACGAGGACGGCGATATTCGCATCTTCGGCGCCGGCAACAACGGCGGCATTCAGGACCTCCTGCGTTCGGTCGATCCCACGGTTCGCAAGCAGCCCTTCAGCCTCGACACCATCCGAACCCTCCGCATTGACTACGACGCGCCCCAGGAGCTGTTCCTGGTCGCCGATTCGTACGAACAGATCGTCGAGATTGGCAATCAGTTGGCCCGGCTCGCCTGAACGCGTAGCGCGCGCGGCGAAGTCGACCACGGCGTCGGGGCGTTCCCACGCCCTGCCCATTGTCTGCGCCCCCTGTTCACTGCGGTTGCCGCGAGCCGCATGATCAGTTATCCACAGGGTCGGCCCTCGGGCCTGTTTACTCTCTTCAATTCGGGAGTCCGGCGCACATGGTCATCTGGCAATACATTCACGGTTTCGCAGGTCGAGCCAAACCCGAAGCGATTACGTTCTTCGATCAGCACGACCAGACGCTCTACCGCGACCTGTCGATCCACACCATCGGGCAGCACGGTTGGGAGCTGGTCACCGTCAACCTTGTGCCCGACCCGAAAACAGGCGAATTACGATACGAATATTTCTTCAAGCGGCAGCGCGAAGATGCCAAGGATGATGGGGTCGCTACCCATCGCCGAAACTAGCCCGTTCGCCTGTGGGACGGGTCGTCAGGAATCCCCATGACCACGTCCCGCCCTCCGAAACTCGCCGCTACGGTTGTGCTGCTGCAGCAGGAAGACGTCGGTCTGGCGGTTCTGTTGCAGCGACGAGCCCCTACGATGGCGTTCATGCCCGGCATGCTCGTCTTTCCCGGTGGCGCTGTCGAACCCGATGACGTGGACGCCGCCGAAGCCGGCCCCCCGTACCAGGACCCCCGTGAGCTCTGCGAGTCGCTCGCGCCAGCGGCCTGGGCCGCCCTTCGCGAATGTGGCGAAGAGGCCGACATCTCGATCGTGCACGCCGATGGCAGGCCAGCCATCGACAAGCTCGTCCCCTTTGGCCGATGGGTCACTCCGCCGTTCGAACGCCGACGCTACGACACCTGGTTCTTTGCCACCGAAGCGCCACTTGGGCAGGGCGGCAATCCCGACGGAAACGAGGCCCTGACCACCGAGTGGTGGCTCGCCTCTGACCTGCTGCAGGCGCATCATCGGGGTGAGGTGGGGCTGGCACCTCCGACACTCTGGGTCATCCAGCACATGACACGTCATGTGTCGATCGGGTCGTTTCTTGCCTGGTGCCGCACCTGCACACACGACATTGTCGAACCCGAGCTGGTGTCGACCGACCCGCCCACGCTCGCTGTACCCGGCCACGCGCAACACGGTGCCGACTGGCGCCTGCCAGAGTGGTCAGCCTGCGTGCTGGACGGCGGGCGATGGGAGTGGCGCCCCTGAGCGTCGCCGCAGCAGGCCGATCAGCCGCCAACCGGCGCAGCGCCCGGCGCAAACGTCGCCACCGGTCGTGCTCTGCACCCCAACCCGCCCCACATCACCCCGCGGCACGCGCGTGCCCACGCTCAGACCCCGGCGCCGCCGAACACGTCAAAGAGCCGCCCCCAGCGCACGCCGCGGTCACTCACCTGAATCGCGTCGGCCCCGACCCGTTCGGCGATGCGTTGCAGCAGCAGGGCGCCGGCCGGAATCACGTCGGCGCGCTTCTCGGGCAGACCCGGCACACCCAGTCGACCGCCGACGTCCACCGCACACACCTGCGCAGCCAGCGCCGCCACCCGGGACGCACGCATGGTAAAACCGTGCACCTTGTCGTCGTCCCAGTCCACCAGCTGCAGGTCCATGGCGGCCAGGGTGGTCGCCGTTCCCGACACCGCCACCATCCGTCGAGGCGCGTCGTGTAGCAGCTCGCGCGCGGGTCCTTCGTCGAACGCCGCGTCGATGGCGCTTCGAATCGCGGCCTGCTGACGCTCGCCCACCACCTGCTCCGCATGAAACCGCTCGCCAAGGCTTACCGTCCCTACATTTACACTTGTTCGACGGGCAGCAACACCTGGGCGCACAATAATAACCTCCGTCGAAGCACCACCAATGTCGATGATGGTCATGGCTTCAACGTCCGGAAACGAACGGACGGTGGCCAGCAATACCAGATCGGCTTCGGTGTCGCCCGACACGATATCGATGGCACAACCCAGCGTTTCGCCCAGCGACCGAGCCACCTCGGCTCCATTCCGGCCGCGACGAAACGGCGCTGTGCCGGTGGCGACCATGGACTGTACGCCCAGCCGTTGCGCATGCCCGGCGAACTCCGCCAGTACCGCGCGGGTGCGCTCGACTGCGGCGTCGGCCAGAACACCGCTCGCGGACAACCCCTCCGACACCCGGGTAATCGCCATGTGGTCTTCGACCCGTGCCCACCGCCCCGGGCGAACCTCGTCAACGACGAGCATAAGGACCGTGTTCGACCCGATGTCACACGAAGCAACGCGACGCATGTAGTTTCCTGAGTGATTGCAGGGCCGTGCCATTCGCAGGCCGACCGGTGGATCGCCCCTGTCGTGCCTGTGATGCCCTACTCCGAGGCGACGAACTCCACACGGCGGTTGCGGTCGTGATTGCCGCTTCGGTCGGGCATCTCTTCGCCGTAGCTGAGCGTCGACAGCCGCTCGCCCGAGATGCCCAGCTCCATCAGGAACTGCCGCACCACCGCGGCGCGCCGCTGGCCCAGGGCGAAGTTGTATTCACTGGTTCCGGCGTCATCGCAGTGGCCTTCCAGACGCAACCGAACCGACGGGTTCTCTTGCAGATAGCGCGCGTGCGCCTGCAGGGTGCTGCCCGCCTCGGTGGACACCGACGACGAATCGAACCCGAAATACACGGTCGAAAACACGTAGTCGCCCGTGTACTCCTGCGCCTCGCGCCCTGGTGTGGGATCGAGGACGGTGGCGACGGCCTGCTGATTGTCGGACTGACGGTCGCAGTCATCGTTGGCGGCGGCGATCTCGCGTGCGCGCTCGGCCTGCGCGCGAGCCGCCTCGGCGAGCTGACGCGCGTTGTCGTATTCGCGGTCGGCGTAGGCCTGTTCGGCCTGCTCCATCAGGCGCACGGCGGCCCGATATTCGGCTTCGGCGCAGCGTTCCGCATCGGCGGCGCCATCGACCGCCGCGCGCGCGTCGGTCAGCAGGTCAGAGCTGCGCTGACGACCACCACAGGCTGCCAGCGCAACCGAGAGAGACAGCACCAGAAACGTGCGCGTGAACATGGACATAGAAGACCTCATTCCCATTCCGGCGTGCGTGCGTCGCCGCCCGAGGTGGTGATTCGGACCTGCGACAGGCCATCGACCGTGGAGATGTAAAGCTGGCCGCCGCCACCATCGCGGGTGGACGCGAACACCAGGTAACGACCATCCGGCGAGAAGCTCGGATGCTCGTTGTCGCCCTGGTCCTGCGTAACGCGCATGATCTGGCTGCTGGCCGGGTTGATCGTGAAGATGTCGTAACGGCCGCCCGATGTGCGCCCGGTGAACGCGATCAGGTCGCCGCCGGGCGACCAGTCCGGATCGGTGTTGTAGCTGCCGGCGAAGCTGATGCGGCGCTGCCCGGAACAGTCGGCGTTCATGACGAAGATCTGCGGGCCGCCGCTGCGGTCTGACACAAACGCGATCTGCGAGCCGTCGGGCGACCACGTGGGCGACAGGTCCTCGGCGCCGCTCTCGGTGCAACGCCGCAGAATCTCACCCGACGTGCTCAGAATATAAATGTCGGTGTTCCCCGACATCGACAGCACCGCCGCGACCTCACCGCCGCCAGGGCTCAGGGCGGCGTTCATGTTCATGCCCGGGCGTGTGCTCCACGAGTCGTTGCCCAGGTACAGGTCGGAGTTTCCACTGCGGTAGGACGTATAGAAAATGCTGCCGCCCGGGCCCCACGACGGCGACACGTTCAGCGCGCCACTGGTGACCGAGCCCAGACCCGAACCGTCCATGCCGATGGTGAAAATCTGGCGCACGCCGCGGCCATCGGGCGCGGTGAACACGATGCGCGAGCCAAAGATACCCAGCGTGCCCGTGTAGTACTGAATCACGAGGTTCACGAACCGATACACCTCGCGCTGCACATCACTCTCGGGCACCACCACGGTCGCCGGATAGCCCACGTCGAGTTGCTCGCCCGTGTCGACGTCGTAAAGCCGGAAATCCAGGCCCACGCCGTTGGCAGCGGTCGCAAACGCCGTCTTGATCAGGCCCTGCGAACCCACCAGCACGTAATTCTGGAAGTTGATCGTGGACGCGTGCATGCCCTCGGCGCTCGCGTCGAAGAAGAAATTCTCGGGCGTGTGCACATTGAAGTAGCCCGCGATACCCAGGCACGTACGAATTGTCCCCGCGATCAGGTCGCGCACACCGCCCGGGTCGGGGCTGTTCGCGAACGTGTCGGGCACCGCGATGGGCACGCGCATGCTCAGGAAGTCTTCAATCCGAATCTCGGGCACGGCCGCCTGCGATTCAAGATCCGGTGCCGTGGACTCCGTGGACGGTATGCGATCGCCTTCCCCCTGCGCCCATGCCGAGGTGGCACAAACGAGGCAAAGGGCCAGAATCACCATTCGAACAATCAGATTCATGCCATCTCACCATGCACCGGGCGTCGGCCCGGCGAGTTGAAGGGGGTTACCGGGGGGCAATGACAATGATCAGCCCCTGTTCCACCAGGACCTCGCGCAGCTCTGCGTTCGTTACGCTCGACATGGTCAGGCGCTGCGAGCCTTCACCAAAACGATTCAGGCCATACCGGACCGCGCTGTCAAACTGTCGATTTCCGCTGGGGTCCACAAAAGTCATGCGGGTAATGCGCCCGTCGTCGTCCATGCGAATGTGCACGCGCACCCAGTACTGGGTCCACAGGTCCTGCGTAATGGTTTCAGGGCGGCGGACCGCCTGTTGAATTTGCCGGATGATGGTCGCCAACTGCCGCGCCAGCACCGAATCCGAGAAGCTGGTGCCACCAATCAGGCCGCTGGGACTACCCGGAATGGGCACCGTGTTGGTCGGGCGCTGCCGAATGGTCTCTCCGCGATCCACCACCTCGGTGGACTGCGTGCGCTCACGCTCGGGCACCGCCTCGGTCTCGCGTTCTTGCGGGGGCTGCTCGGTGGGAATGGGGTTGAGCACGACCTCGTCGGGGTCGGCCTGCGCCTCTTCCTCGGGCGGCTGCTCTTCGGGGTCAGGCGGCTGTGCCTCGTCGGGCGCTTCGGTCGGGTTGGCGATCTCGGGCAGCGCGGTCGGGTCGGGCATGGCCTCGCCCCAACGCAGCAGCTCCAGCTCGAGCACCGGAAGTTCGCCGGTAGCGTCGTCACCAGAACCCGGCGCAAAGGCAAAAAACATCAACCCAATCACTCCCACGTGCGCTACAGCCGTTAAAAATGCTCCCACAAGCATTTCTGCCGACTGCGAAGGGCGTCGCGGGCTGTTGGGGCTCATGGTGTTTCCGGCGCGGGGGCCTCGGGCGCCGGCGTCGGCGCCCCAGACGGGTTCGGGTTAGACACGGTCGGAGCGGTCGCATCGGGCATGCGCACCTCGCTCGCGGTAATCATGCCCACCTTGCTAACGCCCGACTGCCGAATCCGATTCATCGCGCCCACAAAAAATCCGTACGGAATCAGCGCCTCGGCCTGCACGTAGATGCCCTCTTCCCGAATTCGGGGCACATTTCCCAGCTTGGTCCCGATTTCGTCGTAACACGGCTCCGTCGCCGCCACGAACGCCACCATGTCGGTGATGCCAAGCGCCGCAGAGCAGTCGTTGATCAGCTCGGCGCCGACATACGTCCGAAGTTGCGCGTCGATCGTCAGAATGAACTTGTCGGTGTTCGCCACATCCACCGTGGTCGGGTTGTCCCGCGTCACAGGCAGATTCAGCTCCACCAGCCGCTCGGTGTCGTCTTTCACGATCAGCGGCGTCGACACCATGAAGATGATCAAAAGCACCAACATGACGTCCACCAGCGGGGTCACGTTGATCTCTGAAACGGCCTTACGGTTTCCACCGCCGACAGACATGCCCATGGTGCGACCCTACTTGATGAAGTGACGACGCACGATGTTCAGGAAATCGTTGGAGAAATTATCCATCTCCACCGACAGCGACGAGATTCGCGCATTCAGGAAATTGTACGCCACCACCGCCGGGATCGCCGCCATCAGGCCGATCGCGGTCGCGATCAGCGCCTCGGCGATCGGCCCCGCCACGATGTTGATGCTCATATCAGCGTCTGGACCTGCGTTCGAAAGGTTCAGGAACGCGATCATGATGCCCCACACCGTGCCAAACAGACCCACGAAGGGCGCCGTTGAGCCCACCGTCGCAAGGAACGGAATCAGGCTCTCCATCGCAGCCACCTCCGTCGAGATCGCGCGCCGCAGCGCACGCTCCACGTTCTCGGTGCCCTCGAGCTGCGTGCTCATCGTGCCCTCCCCGCTCTGACTCTTCAGCTTGCGGAGCTCCACGTACCCTGCCTGAAACACCTTCGACACCGGCGAACGGTCCAGCCGTTTGGCCGTGTCGTAAATCGCGTCAAAGCGCTTCGAGTCCCAGAAAGCCTCCGTGAACTGACGCGACTGATGAGACGCACGCGCCAGACTCAACCACTTGAATCCAATGATGAACCACGAAATCACAGAAGCCAGCACCAGAATCACCAGCACCGCCAGCACCATGCCCGACGCTTCGGCCAGCACGGTACCAATCGTCACTTCCTCGGTTCCTTCTGCGGTGGCGAGCACCAGGCTCACCCACATCACATCGCTCATCGATAGCCTCGGGCCGGGTTGCCGCGGTTCACCGCGTTCCACGTTGACTCAACGCGCCTTGACTACCCCAACGCCGGATCGCCCGCAACATTCCAGCGCCACTTCCCCTGCTAACGACCCGCAGATGGCGTTTCGAGCACCCGACGCGAACCCGCGATGACATACCGGATTCCCGCCCACAGTCGCACAAAAGCGCCGTAGTCCATCTGCAGGTCGATCCCCAGACGGTTCACCGGCACCACGCTCACACGACCCGACACCACCCCAAAATCCGGCGTCGACTGACCCACCAGCAGGTCCTGACGAGAACGGTAGCCCGCCTGCACGTTCACATAACGGCTGATGTTACCGCTCAACAGGAACTCAAATGGCACCGCCCACGTCCGCGCGTCCTCGGCAAACCGACTCCGCAGCGAGTTGTCCAGCCACGTGTGGTCTGCCGTCACCTCGACCGCATTCCGCCACACCAGACCCGACAAATGCGGCACCAGCACACCCAGGTCCATCGACACCATCGCCCGCGTCCGAAGCTGCGTACGTCCATAGTCCCACGCACGCACCCGGTCTTCACGTACCCCGCCGCCAAACTCCACAAACGTCTGCCGGTTAAAGCGAGACAGCGGGTGCCGGTAGCCAGCGTACGCACCAATCCCCAGGTAGTTCAGGTCGGTCTGAAACTCGATCTCGGGCAACGCCACCAGACGACCCGACAGAATCGACATCCGACCCACCCCGACGTTGTTGATGTCCAGCCCCTCTTCCAACAGCAGCGTGTAGTACGCCTCCAGGGCCAAACCACGCAATTCCATCGTATTATCAGGCAGATCTGAACCATTGCCCTTCACGGTCCCCACCACGTCGGCGACCCACGAGCCCAGAAAAAGGCTCGCCGCGGTCAGGTTCAGCACACGACCCGCTGCACGGGCACCCTCGCCTTCGCCCAGCGCCTGCGTCAACACACCACTCGCCGCCAGCCCCAGCGCCGCCGCCTCCACCGCCAGCAATCGCCACATCGTCGGACGGTCGCCCACCGCAAAGTGACCCACTCCGTGCCACAACGAACCCACCGTCAACGCCAGCAAACCCGCCGTCGCGCTGCCCCGCACCACCTCCTGCCGCTCAAACTGCCACCCCTGCTGCGTCAACGCGTCGTCCGTCTGCCACAGGTCCAGCCGGGGCGCACCGCGCAACGGCGATCGAAGCGTCACCGACGGCCCCTCAGGCTCGGTGTCGCCCGCCACCGACTCCACCGACTCCACCGACTCCGCCGACTCCGCCGACTCCGCCGACTCCGCCGACTCCGCCGACTCCGCCGACTCCGCCGACTCCGCCGACTCCGCCGGCGCGTCCGGCTCGGGGGCCTGCGCACGCAGGGCGGCCGGCACCACCCACAAAACGAACGTCAGAGCCAGCCCCACCCGCCAGCGCGTGCGCCAGACTGCTCCTTTACTGGACATCGAGCCACGTGAATGTGCCGCCTCGAACCACCGCAAGGGCGGGCTCGGCGGCCAGATTGCCAGCGTCGTCCGGAGCCGTTGGCCCCGTCACACCGTGCAGAATCGGTTGCTGCCGAAGCTGCCTCGCGACAGCCCCCGGCGTCGAATGCCCCTCCTGCAGCACACGCCGTATCCACGTCGACGCATCGTACGCAAAAGCCTCGGTGAGCCCCGGCGACCGACCAAACTGATGCTCAAAACGCAGCGTAAATGTCTCGGCAGGGCCCTGTGCCAACCCTGCGTAGTACCACGCCGGCAACACCATGCCCTCGATATAACGCGACGAGTCGCGCAGCAGCCCTTCGTCCAGCAGAAACGTGTTCCCCAGCCACGTCATACGCCCGGCCGCGGCCTCGGCGTCGTCGGCGGCCGGCCACACGTCGCCGGCCGCAAACCACGCAGCCAGCGCGGTCGCCGTCGCCGGCGTCACCGCCAGATACAGCGCGTCCGCCTGCAAAGGACGCAACGCCGACACCGTCGCCCGAGCCGAGTCCTGAAGGGACTCACCCGACGTATCCACGTCCAGCTGCGCGACCACACGACCGCCCTGCTGCTCAATCGTCTCACGAGCCGCCTCGCACAGCTGCGACAGATACGACCCCGACGACAGCCCGGTCTCGGACACGATCAGAAACGTCCGCGCCTGACGCCGATCCATCGCATACCCCACCGCGGCGCGCGCATCGCGACCGGCGTCCAGCTGCAGACGCCACGTGTCGTCGATCGGCTGCGTCCACGGTACCGTCGATTGCGACACATACGGCACGTCGGCCTCGTCGGCCATCTGCCGCAACGGCTGTGTCAACTCCAGCTCCAGCGGCCCCAGCACCACGGCCACCCGCGAATCCAGCAGCGTGCGCATGGCGTCCATGGCGCCCTGCACCGTGCTCCCTGTGTCGGCCACCACCAGCGTCGTCATGGGCGCGGCCGACGAAAACGCGTCCTGCGCCAGCAACGCCGCCGCCAGCGCAGCGCGACCGGCCCGGCGGTTGGCACCCGTCAGCGACACCGCAATGCCCCAGCGCAGCGGCTGCACCGACGCGTTGGCCACCCGGGCCCGCGCCGCGTCCAGCCGGGCGTCCAGCCCCAGCGCCGTCATCAGCGGCTCGGCGTCGGCCAGCACCTGACCTGCCAGCTCGAGCTCGTTCGCATCCACGAGCGCCGACACCAGCGCGCCCGCCACCGTGCCGCGCACAAAGTCCGAGCCGCCCGACCACGCCTCCTGCAGCTGCGACAGCCCCATGCGCGTCTCGGCGAACTCGGTCGCCCGGTCATACGCATACAACAGCAGCGCCGGGTCGTTGTTCGACGTCCGCGCCACCACCTCAAGCGTGGACAGCGCACCCAGCCAGTCACCTCGCCACTGCAGCGTCTCGGCCCACAGCGACGCCAGCGACGCCTCGTCGCCCGGCAGCACGTCCGCCTGCGGAAAAGCACGCGCACCGCTCGCCTCCATGCCCTCATCCACGATCGCCATGGCGGCCTCGAGCGACTGCGTACGCAACGCCGCATAGCCCAGATACAGCGTCGCAAGCGACCGCACAGCGTCGCTTTCAGGCGATTCGGCGATCGCGCGCAACGACGCCACCGCCTGCGCCGACTGGCCCAGCGACAGCTGTGAACGGGCAATAAAAAGCTCCGCCCGCACCAGCAACACATCGTTCGGATACTCCGCCGCGAACATGCGAAACGCGTCGATCGCCCCCGCGAACTCGCCCTGCGTAAAGTAGTCCTGCGCCAGCGCAAAATCGTTCTCCGCCTGCGCATCCTGCGAGCGCACCGGCGTCTGCGCAGGCCCGGACACCACCGCCCCACCGGCACCGTCGGGCACCACCGGCGCCGTCGATGGGCAGGCCATGAGCAGGGCGGCGGTCACGAACACCGCCGCGCTCCGTGCGGCGAGCGACACCTCCGCTTTCGGCAGCCACACGCGCAGCTGCGATGACACCACACACAAGGGCACAACAGACATGACGTACCAGACAAAAAACGAAGAACCCGCTGTCACCGGCGCCAGCCGCAACCCGCACCGGACCGCGTTCAACGGCGCACAGATAGCGCACGTTTCACTACCTCTGCACGAAAGCCAGCGCTTCATCAACGGACAGCTGCCCCACCTCGCCCGTCGCGACCGAGATGCCGATTGATGCAGCCCCCCGGGATGCGCTAGGACGACCCGCATGAATCGTGAACTGGACCCCTCATCGGCATTCAGCCGCATGCGTCACCAGGCGGGGCTGGGCGACTGGCTCATCGCGCTGCTGCTGAGTACGGCGTATTTCGTGTTGCTGGCCTGCACCGACGACATGGGCTTTACCCGCGACGAGAGCTTCTACTTTCGCGCTGCCAAAGAATACAGCGGCTGGTTTGTCGAGCTTGTCAACAACACGCGGCAGGGGCGCGCCTGGGAGACCTTCTCGCAGGAAAGCATAGACGCACACTGGAGTTACAACCCTGAGCACCCCGTGCTCATGAAGACACTCTTCGCGTTGTCTTACGAATGGCTCCACGTGCGCCTGGACTGGATTTCGGCTTCGCTGGCCATGCGTCTGCCCGCCATGGCATTCGGCGGCGCCATGATGGGCCTGATTTACCTGCTCGCCTACGAGATGATCGGCCGCCGATCAGCGGCGCTCGCGGCCGTGCTGCTCATGGCCGGACAACCGCACTGGTTCTTTCACTCCCACCTGACCTGCTTCGACGTGCCCATCACCACCT
Source organism: Myxococcales bacterium (assembly GCA_018970625.1). The sequence continues at coordinate 11,468 of JAGWVZ010000012.1, forward strand.
GCTGGGTGGCGGTGATCTTCGCCTACTGGAAGTCGCTCGACAGCTGGAAGTGGGCGGTCGTCGCCGGACTTCTGTGGGGCGTGGCGCTCACCTGCAAGCTGAACGCTTTCTTCATTCCGGCGGTGCTGCTGATGCACTGGGCGCTGGGCGGCCTCACCCGCTTTGGCTTCCGCGACGGCCGCCTGACCGTGCCGCGCGTGCCGCTGGCGCTGTTCTGCATGGCCGTGCTCGGCCCGATCGTGCTGTACGCCGGCTGGCCGCGGCACTGGTACGACACCTTCAACCGGCTGGCGTGGTACCTGAACTTTCACCTGACGCACGAGCACTACTACGTGCTCTACTTTGGCCAGAACCTGGTGCGACCGCCATTCCCGTTCGAGTATCCGTTCGTCATGACGGGCATTACCACCCCGCTGGTGATCCTGTGGGTGTGCCTGACCGGCTGTGTGGTCGCCGCCGTACGATGGGTGCGTTCGCTGGGCGTCAGCACAGGCGACATGTTCGCCGGCGGGCTGCTCGTGACGCTCAACATCCTGATTCCATTCCTGATTATTGCCCGACCCTCGACCCCCGTCTTCGGCGGAATCAAACACTGGTTTCCCGCCTTGCCCTTTCTGTGTGTCATGGGCGGGCTGGCCGTCGACGCCGCCCTGTCGGCCCTGCGCGTTCCATGGCAGCGCGCCACGGCCACCGCGCTGCTGCTGGGTGCCATCGGCATCTCGGGCGGTGTGGCCACCTGGCAGTGCCACCCGTTCGGCATTTCGTATTACAACGAGCTGGTGGGCGGCATTACCGGCGGCGCCGACCGCATGGCCATGCGCCAGTTCTGGGGCTACGCATCACGGCAGTCGCTCGACTTCCTGAACACCCACGTACCGCAGAACGGCTCGGTTCACTGGCACGAAACCACCGCCTACGCCGCCGACATGTACCGTGAGGAAGGCTGGCTGCGCGACGACATCCGCACCACCTGGTCGATTCCCGACGCCGACTATGTCGTCTATGAGCACGACAAGGGCTTCTGGGAGTTTCAGACCCATGTGTGGACCCATTACCAGACCTGGGCGCCCGTGTACGTCGTCTCGCTGCACGGCGTGCCCCTGATCTCGGTGTACGAGAACCCGCATCGCCAAACGTCGGCCGAGCCTGTGCAGGGCGGCGGTGATGCCGAGGCTGACCCTCCGAATCCGGTCGATCAGCGCACCCTGCTGCGCCAGTTTTCGGCGCTCCTGCCCGCGTGGGTGTGCGTTCCGTCGCTCTCGTCCGGCCTGCCCGACCCCACCCGTGCGCAACCCGACGAACCTGCTGCCGAGCCGGCCCTGCCCTCCCCGGAGTCGCCATGAGCCACCGCGCTGCCCAAACCGCCCCGGCACGCCACTCCACGCACGTCGGGCCACCGCGCAGCGCGCTACCGCGTTCCATCCTGACCGCCGCCCTGCCCCTGCTGTGCCTGCTCGCCGCAACGACCGCCCAGGCCCAGCAACCCGCCACCATCTGGGAACAGATCGCCGCGGGCACGACCCTCGACGATCCGCGGCTGGACGAGGCGCAGATGTGGATGTCGGAGGGCAACTTTCAGGCCGCCGCCAGTCGGCTCGCCGAGCTGCTTGAACAGAACCCGGATTCGGCGGTGATCGCCAGCCTGCTTGCACGAAGCCTTGTCGGGCTGGCGCAGTACGATGAGGCGCTGGCGGTGTGCACCGCCGCGCTCGACCGTGGGGCTGAACCCAGCGAGCCGCTGCGCTTTTATCAGGCCTACGCGCTGGCCTTCCTGAACCGCACCGACGAAGCTGCCGACGTGCTCACCGACGTCACCCAGTTCCGTACCGAGCTGCGCGACCTGCACATTTACCTGAGTAATCTTGCGGAGTTGCGACTGATACAGGGCGACATCAGCGGCGCACAGACCCTGTGGCAGCAGGCGATCACCCGGTCGTCGACCTACGCACCAGCCCTCGTGGGCCACGTGTTCACCCTCGTGGGCACCGGCCGGGCGGCGGACGCCGCATCGGTCGTGCGACGCGAGCTGTTTCAGCAGCCCGACCTGTTGGCCGACCTCGATGAGAGCACCGCGTGGCTCGCCGAAGGCGTCGACCTCCCCTTTCGGATTCTGGCCAGTCGCTCCGGCATTGGCGACACGCGCGGCGTGGAAGGCATGGTGGAAGCCCTGCGAAACACCTCGTCTGGCGCGCTCATCCAGCACGCGATCGACGACCTGCTCGCCGCCGTCAACGCCCCGTCGCCCGTGCAGCGCATCGACCGGGCACCCTGCCCGTTTCAATCCCTGTCACGCTCGCAGGACGGCACCCGCTGGGCAGGTGTCTGCAACGCCGGTGGCATTCGGCTGGGCACGCGAAGCCCGGACGGCACCATCGCCTGGCGCCCACGCCGCAGCGAGGCGAACGGCGCCAACAGCACCCTGCAACCCGATATTCGCATCAGCGCCGACGGTCAGACCATTACCCTGCTGAATTCGCCCGTGCGGGTACAAACCCTCCCGTTCAACGCCGCGCAGGCCGACTTGCCGACCCCACTCCCCGTCGACGACACCGTTCAGGCCCTCTATCAGGCGTCCAACTGTGTGTTCTCGCCGGGCGGTACCCACTTCGCCTGCTTCGCCAACACCGCCTATGCCGGCGACGAGGCCGTTGTCATCGACACCTCGGACATGACGATCTCCAATCGCGGCTACTTTGCCGTGCCCAACGGCATTGTGCGCCTGAACGAGGACGGCTCGCGCCTGGTCGGCAACAACGAGGCCGCGATCGTGCAGGGCGTTTCGGGGAACCTGTACGCATCCAATGTGCTGTCATTGAGCACGTCGTTCGCCTGGAACGAGGGGCTGCCCATGGCGCTGAGCCCCGATGGGTCACGGCTGGTGTACTGGCAGAACAACCAGCTGACCCTGCTCGACATGGAGAGCTTCACCCCGGTGGACCAGTGGCGTCTGGAGGCGACCAGCGTCGCGATCACGGCCACCGCGTTCAACACGTTCCTGATTGGAACCCACAACGCGATCTACGAGTGGGACCCTGGCGTCGAGATCCGCTAATTTGCCCCTCGCAAGGTGTCAGGGCCGTGCGCAGCGCACTGTACCCTGAACTCAGAACGCCCCTGAAGCCCCGGCTCAGCGCGCGGGCCGCGCGTCCACCTTCTCGCGCAGCTCTTTGCCCACCTTGAAGTGGATGCTGTTCTTCTGCGACACCGGCACTTCTTCGCCCGTCTTGGGGTTGCGGCCGGTGTACGAGCGGTGCTCCTTCAGCGAAAACGAACCAAAGCCGCGGATTTCAATGCGCTTACCTTCGGCGAGCGAAGCGGCAAGGGCCTCGAAAATACAGTTCACGGCCTCTTCGGCGCGCTTCTTGGGCAGGTTATTGCGCTCTGCAAGACGATCGATGAGTTCGCTCTTCGTCATGGAATATCGGGTGGCATGCCGCAGCAGCTGATGCGGCGAATCGAAACAAACCCACCCTCCATGGCGAGGACGAACGACCAGGGGAGGGTGCTGAACGGCGGCGGAAAGTGGCAAGGTTGCGGCAGGTTGTCAACGATCTACGCCACACCGCACTGACTTTCTGCTGCCGCGCGACTGAGCGCCTCGCGCCGCGTCACCGGCTACCCGGCCACAGGGCCCGCCGCAGCCGGGTTCTTGACCCAACGTGCCATTCCCGTTACACAATCTGCTTTCCGTTCCGATCGCTCCCCTGCACTGTGGTGCTGCCTTGAAGACCCAACTCTGCCCGGCCTCCGGATCATCGTCTGACGCATCCCGTTCGCTTCTCGCCCTGTGGACGGGCTTTGGCGCGGTCGGACTCGCGCTCTCCCTGGCAGCCTGCAGCGCAACCGCAACCGGCGACAGCGACGCGGGTGGCGCATCCGAAGAAGAAGACTGCCGCCGCGGCGAGGTCTGGAATGGCCGCCGCTGCGTACCCGTCGAAGACGAACGCGACAACGGCGACAATGAAGACGGCACCGAAGTGGACGCCGGCCCCGAAGATACCCTCCTGCCCGACGGCGGTGTGTGTGAACCCGGCGCGCTGGAATGTGAAAACGCCACCACCGTCCGCAGCTGCAACGCCGATGGCACGGAGTGGGTCCTGGAGCCCTGTGAAGAGGGGCTCGGCTGCTCGAGCGGTCAGTGCGTCGTCGGCGGTAACGCCTGCGAACCCGGCGCCGTGCTCGGCTGCGCCAGCACCACCGCCCTGCGCGTCTGCTCGTCCAACGGCGTCGATGCCGAGGCCCAGGCCTGCCCCGCAGAGACCCCCAACTGCCGCAGCGGCGCCTGCACCGCCCAGATCTGCGAACCCAACTCGCTCAGCTGCAACGGCAACGACGTCGTGCAGTGCAACAGCGACGGCAACGCCACCACCGTCCTCGAAACCTGCGAGACCGCCTGCGGCGACGGCGTCTGCATTGACCCCTGCGAAGGCAACGGCAAGTCCTACGTCGGCTGCGCCTTCTTCGCCGTCGACCTCGACCAGTTCGCCGTCCCCTGCATTGACTCGTTCGAGTGCACCGGCGGCGTCTGCGACGGCGGCTACTGCTCCGACTCCAACGCCCGCAACACCCCCTTCGCCGTCACCGTCTCCAACGCCTCGGCATCGGCTGTCGACGTCATCGCCTACAATGGCACCGGCGCCGAGGTCGCTCGCTCCAGCGTCGATCCTAACGGCCTCACCACCCTCAACCTGCCCAGCTCCACCATCGACAACTCCACGCTGACGTCCGAGTCCTACCGCATCGAGGCCACCGGCCCCGTCACCATGCACCAGTTCAACCCGGCCACCAACGTCGGCGCCTTCTCGAACGACGCCTCGCTGCTGCTGCCGGCCACCGCCGTCGGTCGCGACTACCTCGTCATGGGCTGGCCCATGCAGGACAGCGACGCCTTCAAAACCTACATCGGCATCATCGCCGTCGAAGAAGGCACCACCACCGTCACCATCTCGCCCACCGCCAACCTGCAGGCCGGCGCCGGCGGCACTCCCGCTGGCATCAGCGCAGGCAGCACCGGCACCTACACCCTCACCCGCGGCCAGGTGCTCACCCTCTCCACCGCCGTCGCCGAAGGTCTCGACCTCACCGGCACCGGCATTACCGCCGACCAGAACATCTCCGTCTTCTGGGGCTCCGAGTGCTCCAACGTCCCCCTCAACGTCAGCTACTGCGACCACATGGAAGAACAACTCTTCCCCGTCGACACCTGGGGCCTCGACTTCGTCGGCGCCAAGCTCGCACCCCGCGGCACCGAGGCCGACCTGTGGCGCATTCTCGCCTCTACCGACAACACCCTCATCCGCACCGTCCCCGCCATCGCCGGCGTCGATGGACGTCGCATCAACCGCGGTGAGTTCGTCGAGTTCGCCACCACCGCCGACTTCGTCGTCGGCGCCTCGGCGCCCATCTCGGTCGGACACTTCATGGTCGGCTCGTCGTACCCCAAAAACCCCGGCGGCACCTGCCCCGGCGCGTTCGGACAGCGCGGCGCCTGCGCCATCCCCGGCAACCTCTGCGAATCCGGCTCCGGCATCGGCGACCCCGCCTTCCTCATCGCCGTCCCCGAATCCCAGTTCCGCTCCGACTACATCGTGCTCACCCCCGACGAGTACCAGCAGGACTTCCTCAACATCATCGCACCCAGCGGCGCCGTCATCACCCTCGACGGCTCACCCATCGCCTCGCCCGACGCCCGCGTCGGCGGATGGGACATCTACCGCCGCCGCGTTGAAGACGGCGTCCACCGCCTCTCAGGCACCGCCGCCTTCGGCCTCTACGCCTACGGCTACGACTGCGACGTCTCGTACGCCTACCCCGGCGGACTGAACCTGGACTCGCTGTAACAGGCACAGCGGGCGCGCCCGGTGCCAACGCAGCCACCCTGCGCCCTTGACACCGCTGTGTACACGCTTCACCCTCCCCAACGCTCGTTATTGTTGGAGGTCGACCGTGAAGCGCTCCCACCCCATATCCAACGCCCTGTTCGCCGTCTTTTTATGCCTCGGCGGCAGCTCGGCCTGCGGCGATAGCCAGGCAGGCGTAACAGGGCAACGCTCCGACTTCGACACCCTCGACGGCTCGGGCCTCGACGCACAGACCGACGCCGCCACCGACGGCAGCGCCGACACCGACACCCTCGACACCACCACCGACGCGGTCGAGCCAGAAACCACCGACGACAACGACACCGCTGACGTCGATTCCGAGCTCGCGCCCGACACCGCCGACACCGCCGACACCGCCGACGAACCACTCCCACCGCCGCCCTGCTCCGGCGCCGGTGCCTCGGTCGAAGGAGCGCTGATACCGACCGCCCCACCCGGACTCACCGCCGCCCTGCCCAGCTGCGCCAGCGCGGTGCACGCGCTCGTGGCCCCCGCCGGCAGTCGCTGGCAGGTGCAGGCCACCGGGCTGCCGGCCGACGCCCACCTGTTCGCCTACTCGGCCCATTATCTGCAACACCTCGGAACCGGCGTCGCACGCGAACCGCTGGGTTCGTCGGATTTCGCCGGCGAAGCGGGCGAGGCCGTGCTCGAGTTCAATCCGCAGTGGTCTGGCGAGCAGGCCATCGTGGTCGCACGCGACGACGGGCGCACCGGGGGCGATTACACCCTCACCGCTACCTGCCTGTCGGGCTGCGACCTGCGCACCACCCGCTACCCCGTGGCGCTGCTGCACGGCTACGCCGGCGTCGATTCCTACTTCGGCATTCTCGATTATTTTCACGACGTGCGCGACCCGCTCACCGCGCTCGGCTACCTGCTGCTGGCTCCCGTCACCAACCCCATCGACCAGAGCGACACGCGCGCCGACCAGCTGGCCGAGCAGCTCACCGAGTGGATGCAGGAGTCGGGCGCGCGCAGGGTGAACCTGATCGCACACAGCCAGGGCGGCCTCGATGGACGGCTGCTGATCGCCGGCAAAGGATGGAGCGATCGCGTGGTCTCGCTCACCACCATCGCCACTCCGCATGGCGGTATCCCCCTGATTCTGGCCGACTTTCTGTCGGTGCAGGACTTTAGCCCCGACTACATGGAGGTCTTTAACGCCGCCTACCCTAACCACCCCGACGTGCGCTACTGGTCGTGGTCGTCGCGCAGCTGCGGCGTTCTACAGCCCGTCTGCATCGCGAACAGCGACGGCGAGGTCGTCGATGCCCTGTTGGGCGCCTCGTACACCCTGCTGCTGCGATTCGGCGAAAATGACGGCATTGTGCCCACCGAGAGCATGATCTGGGGCGAACACCTGGGCATGCTTTATGCAGACCACTTCGACGAGGTCGGCCAAATCGCCGACCTCAACCTGCCTGTGGACCCCTTCGACCACCGTGCATTCTATCGCAGTGAGCTGGAAAGACTGGCCGAAGCCGGATTCTGACCCTGCAGTCGCTTTTGAGTTGCAAAGAAACCTTGCCCAGACAAGTTGCACAGCCGCACCTTGCGGCCTATGCATACCGCCCGCCCGCCCCTTCCTCCCCTCGTGGGTAGTAAGAAATGTCAGAGTCCACCAAGCTG
>JAGWVZ010000541.1 GCA_018970625.1 Myxococcales bacterium
AACGGGATGAACCACGGACGACAGGGTGTTCAGGGCTTCATCGAGCGCGGTGACCGTTCGCAACGCCTGCGGCGCCACCCAGTGGGCCTGTACAGGGCCGAGCTCGGGGTGAACAGCGGCGTAATGCGACATGGCTTCATTCGCTTCCAGAAGCCGTTCGATCACGCTGCCGTCAGGGAGTCTGGTGCCGTCAGGTAGCGCGGCCATTTCAGGTGCACTCATCGCGCGAGATCCTTCTTTCAGGGGACGTCAGGGAGAACCTGATCGGTCGTCGGGTCGGGGTTTGTCGGAGCCCCTGAACCGGGCGCAACCGGATCGGGTGGTGATGTACCGAGCGAGAGCTCAAATGTCCATCCGGACTCGGACTCGATGGCCAGCACCTCATGCACAGGGCCGAAGTGGGATTCGACCTGCAGCCAGATCCGTCCCTGGTCGTCGGTGCGTCGATTCAACGACCGAATATCTGCGGCGTTGGGCACCCACGATGCACCCAACGACAGCCCCGAGCCCTCCATGGCCTCGAACGCTGCCCGGGTCTGTGGTCCAAGCAGCGCCAGAATGTCGCTTTGCCGCTGCGACCTTAGCGCGTCACACAGCTCGCGGAAGACCACCTCAGGCGCCAGACTGGCGGGCGTCTCCTCCTCGCGGCAACCAGGACCGGAGATCAAAAGACACACGACCAGCGCGGCGAGTAACGTACGAATGGAGGCGAATGACGCCATGACAACAACTCCAACAGGAACAACGTAGTGGGCACTACGCCGGTGGCCCCCGATGTGCAAGGACGCGGTGCGCAGGACATGGCAACCGGCGGTCTGTCGCCGGGCGCGCGCCACACGTCGGCATGGGCAGGGCGGAATTTAGCCCGAATACAGACGTGCAGACGCAGCGAGCCGGTTGACAGACGCGGGGGCATACTCAACAAAGGCGCATTCTCGTCACAGGCCATCTGCGTGTTATGCCGAACCTCTCTCTACTGCCGACTACGCTGAATATGCCGAGTTGCCTGCAGATTCGCAGCTTCAGACAGACAGCGCTGACGATCCTTTTGGGTAGCCTGATGGGCGCGTGTGCGAGCGAAGCGCCGCTCACCGAGCCCGAGGGCGGCATGCACGCGTTCGCGGTGACCTACGCGGAAGCTGTGAGTGAGGGAAACCCGGGGCCGCTGTATCAGACCATCAGTGAAGCGAACCATGAGCGCCTGTCGCGGGCGCTGGTGGAACTCCGGGATATGGAAGCGCTGCTTCAGGGGCTTCAGGCCTCGGAGCGCGAGGTCTATCGCGAGCAGGCTGGGCTGGCATTCGCCGCGTCTCTGGCTGGTCCCTATGATCTGATGGCGCACCTGCTGTCGCGGGCGCAGCTGCCTGTGGGTGAGCGAGTGATTCGCGGCATGGCCGTGGCGGAAGTGCAACCCACCGACGACGCCGACGTCGTGAATGTTGTGACAGTCGCAGGGGAGACCTTCACCCTTCATCGTGGCGAAGACGAGATCTGGCGCGTGCACGCCCCGATGGACGCATGGATCGAGGCCAGCCTGGCCGACCTGCGTCAATCCCACGATAACCTGGCCGGCATCGTCGACATGTACGGCACCGGCGCCGATGAGCTCGATGAATTGCGTCGTCTTGGTTTCCTCGCTCCCGAAGACGAGGGCGCCGCTCCATGACCGAGACGTCGACCAGCCGACGTTGCGCTTCGACAATCCGAAAATCAGGGGGACACCAGACAGGAATGAATACTGATTCACAACTCACTTTCGCTTCCTTTGCGCAGTCAATCCACTCTTCGCCAACAAACTCTCGGAAACGCTCATGAGTATTCGTCAGCTGCTGCAGCAACTCGCCCAGAATATTCGCTGGACATGGACGCCGGCCGCTTCTGCGCTCTTTGCCCGCATTCATCCTGCCCTTTGGGAGAGCTCGAATCATAATCCGCTCGCGGTGCTGCATGCGGCCACCGAAGCGGACCTTCAGCGTGCATTTTCGGACCCCGAAGCGCTGGCGAGCCTGGAGTCGCAGGTGGAGCAGCTGCATGCCTATCTGGGTCGCGCGCAGACCTGGCTGCACGAGAATGCGCCTGACCTGCGTCGCGGCCTGGTGGCTTATTTCTGCGCGGAATTCGGAATGCACGAGTCATTGCCGCTTTATTCGGGCGGCCTTGGTGTGCTTGCCGGCGACCACATCAAGACGGCCAGCGACCTCGGCATTCCCTTTGTGGGCATTGGTCTGAAATATCCGGAAGGTTATTTTCAACAATCCATTGACGCCGACGGCATGCAGAACGAAGCGTTTCCGGGCACCAACTGGACCACCATTCCCGCGCATCTGGTGGCACGCGGCGGCAAACCGATCTGCGTGGATGTTCCGCTGGCAGACCGTACGATTTATGCGCATGTATGGAAAATGCAGGTAGGCCGTTCGACGCTTTACCTGCTGGATACAAACGTTGCAGAAAATAATGCCGAAGACCGTGGCATTGGCGGCCGACTTTATTCGGGCGGCTCTGAGACACGCATTCGGCAGGAGATTGTTCTGGGTATTGGCGGCGTTCGGCTGTTGCGAGCGCTGGGACTTGACCCGACCGTGTACCATCTGAACGAAGGACACTGTGCGTTCGCTGCGTTCGAGCTCATGCGCGAGCGGCGTGTCATGGGCGACAGCTACGAGCAGGCGCTGGACTGGATTCGCCCGCGCATGCTGTTCACGACGCACACCCCGGTGCCTGCAGGTCATGACCGCTTTGCGCCCGACCTGGTGCAGGTCATGCTGTGGCGTCAGCAGCAGGCCATCGGTGTAGACTGGCATACGTTCCTGGGTCTGGGACGCGTCAATCCGTGGGACATGAACGAGACGTTCTGCATGACCGTACTGGCGCTCAAAACAACGGGACAATGCAACGCCGTGTCGCGCCTTCATGGCGAAGTAAGCCGGGAGATGTGGGCCGACCTGTGGCCGAACTGGAACGTAAACGATATTCCGATTGGGTACGTCACCAACGGCATTCACGCCGAAACCTTTATGCATCCCATGCTGCGGGATATGCTGGACACCCGCTTTGGCGCGCGATGGCAGCACGCCCTTCACAGCAATTCAGAGTGGGCTCAGCTCATC
>JAGWVZ010000013.1 GCA_018970625.1 Myxococcales bacterium
TGACGCATGTGGCGGTTCTTGCACAGGGTCGCGCAGCGCTTGTCGAGGCCGATCGACAGCTGGGTCTCGCCCTGGCGACCGACGAGATTGATTATCTGGTGGACGCCTATCGCACGCTCGGCCGTGACCCATCGGATATTGAGCTGATGATGTTTGCGCAGGCGAATTCAGAGCATTGTCGGCACAAGATTTTCCGGGGTTCGTGGAATATCGATGGCGAAGCGCAGTCGCAATCGCTGTTTGATATGATTCGGAATACGTATCGACATCACCCGGAAGGGGTTCTTTCGGCCTACAGTGACAATGCGTCTGTCATTCGGGGACATACAGGGCAGCGTTTCTTTGCTGATCCGAATACCCACGAATATTCGGCCACCGAGGAAGAAATCCATATTCTGATGAAGGTCGAGACGCATAATCACCCGACCGGTATTGCCCCGTGGTCAGGGGCAGCTACGGGTTCGGGAGGTGAGATTCGTGACGAGGGTGCGACCGGTCGGGGATCGAAACCTAAAGCCGGCCTCACCGGTTTCACGGTATCGGACCTGAACATACCGGCGCTGCCACAACCGTGGGAGCGCGGACCTGCGACGCCGTCCCGTATGGCCACCGCCCTGCAGATCATGATCGATGGTCCGCTGGGTGGTGCAGCATTCAACAATGAATTTGGTCGGCCCGCCCTGGCGGGATATTTTCGTACCTATACGGCGAATACTACACGGGTAGATGGAAGCCGGGTGGTGCGCGGGTATCACAAGCCGATCATGATCGCGGGCGGCCTGGGAAATATTCGTGGGCAGCATGTAGAAAAGGGCGGAATTCCTGCACAGGCGCTGGTGATTGTTCTGGGCGGTCCCGCCATGCAGATCGGGCTGGGTGGTGGCGCGGCCTCGTCGATGGCGTCAGGAACATCGAACGCGGAGCTGGATTTTGCTTCGGTTCAGCGCGCAAACGCTGAAATGCAACGCCGTTGTCAGGAGGTCATTGACGCGTGCTGGGCGCTGGGTCGGGCGAACCCGATCCTGTCCATTCATGATGTGGGCGCCGGCGGCCTCTCGAACGCGGTCCCCGAGCTGGTCAACGACGCGGGTCGCGGTGGACATTTCGAGTTGCGCGAAGTGCCAAACGATGAACCCGGCATGAGCCCACTGGCCATCTGGTGCAATGAATCGCAGGAACGCTATGTGTTGGCGATTCAGCCAGAATCGTTGCCATTGTTTCAGGGTTTCTGCGAGCGCGAGCGCTGTCCTTTTGCCGTGCTTGGAACAGCGACTGGCGAACGGCGGCTGGTGGTCACCGACCGCGAATTCAACAATACGCCCATTGACTTGCCGATGGAGGTATTGCTGGGCAAGCCGCCCCTGATGCACCGGGTGGATCATCACATGGAGACGGTGCAGGAGTCGGTCGCCGATGTTGATATTTCGCTGACAGATGCGTTGCATCGCGTGCTGCAACACCCGGCGGTCGCTGATAAATCGTTCCTGATAACCATTGGCGACCGGACGATTACCGGGATGGTGGCGCGCGATCAGATGGTGGGTCCGTGGCAGGTGCCAGTTTCGGACGTGGCCGTCACCATCGTGGATTATACGGGTTATGCCGGCGAAGCGATGGCCATGGGTGAACGAACGCCTGTTGCGACGCTGGACGCAGCGGCGTCTGCCCGGCTCGCCGTCGGCGAAGCGGTGCTCAACATTGCGGCCGCTTCAATTGCGCGCATTCAGGACATTCGACTGTCGGCCAACTGGATGGCAGCAGCCTCGTGGCCCGGTGAAGGTGCCGCGCTGTACGATGCCGTGCGCGCCGTCGGCATGGAGTTGTGCCCTGCGCTGGGACTCGCGATTCCGGTCGGCAAGGACTCGATGTCGATGCGTACGGAATGGACCGAAAATGGTGAAAAAAAGGCGGTCATTTCGCCGGTTTCCCTGATCGTGACGGCGTTTGCGCCGGTCACTGACGTACGGCGAACGTTGACCCCGCAGGTCACACCGCAGGCAGGTCCGTTGCTGCTGCTGGACTTTGGGCGCGGCCTGAATCGTCTGGGTGCGTCGATTTTCGCGCAGACTGTCAATCGTGTGGGCGAAGCACCCGCCGACGTGGTGTCTGCACAGGAGCTGCGAGCCGCCTTTGAGGTGGTGCAGTCGCTGAATCGTGACGGTCTGTTGTTGGCGTGGCACGACCGGTCGGATGGCGGGCTTGCTGCGACGCTCTGCGAAATGGCATTCTGTTCGCGCTGCGGTATTTCGGTGGACATTACGGCGTTGGGTTCGGACGCACGCGCGGCCCTCTTCTGCGAAGAGCTGGGCGCGGTGATGCAGGTGGCCACCGCGTCGCTCGACGAGGTGCGCAAGCGTTTTGCCGAGGCCGGTCTGGCTGATGTATTGCACGAACTCGGAGCGGTGGAATCGGGCGAGACCGTACGGGTGACCCGTGCAGGTCAGACGCTGCTCTCAGAGTCACGGGTTACCCTGCATCGTCTGTGGTCGGCGACCAGCCACCACATTCAGCGATTGCGCGATAACCCGGAATGTGCGGACCAGGAATATGCGCGCCTGCTGGATACGCGTGACCCGGGCCTGAGTCCGAAGGTGGTGAATACGAATCCGCCTCCGGTGCGAAAGGTGGCGGGTATTCGCCCACGCGTGGCCATTCTTCGTGAGCAGGGCGTAAATGGACATCTGGAGATGGCGGCTTCGTTTGACCGCGCTGGTTTTCGGTCGGTTGACGTTCACATGAGCGATATTGTGGCCGGTCGGGTATCGCTGGACGAGTTTTCGGGATTTATTGCCTGCGGTGGTTTTTCGTATGGCGACGTTCTGGGTGCCGGCGAAGGCTGGGCAAAGGGAATTCTGTTCAACAACGCGGTTCGTCGGTCGTTCGAGGCATTTTTCGCCCGCCCGGATACGTTCGCGCTGGGTATCTGCAATGGTTGTCAGATGATGTCCGCCCTGCAATCCATTGTTCCGGGTACCGCTACCTGGCCGCGATTTGTGCGTAATCGGTCTGAGCAATTCGAGGCGCGTCTCGCGATGGTCGAGCTGATGGATTCTCCGTCGTTATTTTTCCGTGGATTGCATGGCTCACGTTTGCCGATTGCTGTCGCACACGGGGAAGGAAGGGCCGAGTTTGCACCGGGCAGGAGCGCATCTCGTGCGTTTGCCGCTCGTGCGGTGGCCGCGCGTTGGGTCGACCATTATGGAGAACCCACCGAGTTGTATCCGTTTAATCCGAACGGGTCGCCGCAAGGTATTTGTGCGGTCACGTCAGAAGACGGACGCTTTACGGCGATGATGCCTCACCCGGAGCGTGTGCATCGTACGGTGCAGTTGTCGTGGCACCCGCCGGAGTGGGGCGACGAGAGCCCGTGGATGCAGATGTTCGACAACGCTTTTGCCTGGGTGACACGCGGGTAAGGCACGCCGGGCAATTCAGGCAGCGATTCATCGCTGCACATTACACAGGGACCGGGGCCTCACCTGAGCCGCTCTGGCTCGTGTGTGCGGCGATCTGCCCGGTCACGTGTGGCATGGTGGTATCGCCGAGAATCACTTCACAGGTGCGGCGCATGCGGGTGAAGACAGATTGCTGGATATACGGCACGCCGTATTCCTCGCAGAGCGCCTTGAGCCGTGGTTGCACCCGCTGATACCCGCGCATGGTGAGTTTGGGCCAGACATGATGCTCAATCTGATAATTGAGCCACATGTGCCAGTAATCGTTCCAGTCACCGCCGGTTCGGTAATTCACAGAACCCAGAATCTGGCGAATCTGAAACTCGCGAAATGACGCTGTGGGCTCTTCGAACGAGGGCATATCATCGCCGACGTGGTTGGGAACGATCACGAGGAAGGTGTGCAGGTTGGTCAGGATTTCGGCCAGCACAGAATTGACGAGTACGGATAGCCAGGCCCACGTGCCAAGCGGCAAAAACAGGGCGGGAATGAGCCCGAATCGAAGCGTGGCGTAGGGAAGAAGGCAGGTGAGCCAGACATCGGCGCGGAGCAGCGTCTGAAAGTGTCGCCGGGCGTATGCGGCGCCGACTTCCGGCCCATCGATATCCGTTGGAACGGCCTGCCGCCCTGACTGGTTGCGGCTGACTTTACGCACGGCGGCTGTGCGTTTGCGGGCTTCGAGTTCGGCGAGGGTATTGGGTGCGTAATAAAAGTATTTCCAGCTACCAGCGACGAGTAGAATCAGCATCCAGCCAAGCCAGCGCGGAACAGGTCGGTTGCGCAGCCACGCGGCATTTCGTTGCACCAGGTCGGGATCGTGACGTTCGTTCAGGCTGTAGTGATGCAGTCGGTTGTGCTCGTAATTCCACGCTTCGGGGAGCATCCAGTCAAACCAGTCCAGAAAGCGGCGCCTGCCCAGCGCAAAATGGCTGCTGGTGTAGCGTGCTGGAATGTTGGGGATGTTGTCGTAAGCCTGATGTCCGACGTGGTGCATGAGCAGCCATCGGGTAACGATGCCCTGACTGATGGCGAGCGCGGAGAGCGGATTCGGAGCGAGCCACGCAGTGGCGTAGCCCACGACGCTGCACAATCGGCCAATCCATTCCATGCGGCGCAGGTGTTGAACGTCTTCCTGACCCACCTGTTCGCGAGCTTCGCGCCCGATGGTGTCCAGTCTCGCGAAAAACTCATTCCACGCAATGGCGCCGGGTAATTCCCGAAGAACTCGGGCGTGCGGTGACGGATTTGGGGCGACGTGGACGGACGCGACGTTCATGCAGGCAGCCGGGGTGTGTGAGCGGCGCGATTCTGCCGTCAGGAGTCGGTGGATGCAACGCGGAAGAAGCAGGCGACTGTGAAGATCGACGTCACCCCCGGCTTTGGGTATGGCCTGTGGCTGGTGAATCCTTTGTTGAGTGTGAACATGCGACAACCGAACGAGACCGAGCTGCTGGAGCTTCTTGCCTACCGCCCTTCGGCGAAGCTGCTGGACGAGGCTCGTGGCCTGTCTCGTGATGTAACAGAACTGCACATGGACGCTTCGGGTGCGTGGACGGCGGACTGTCCGGAGCACGATGGACGGCGAGTGTATCGCGTCGTGTTGAGGCCTGGCGCTGGAAGGAAGTTTTCGTCGACCTGTACGTGCTCGATGGGGAGCTCGATGGAGTGCAAACATCGGATTGCGATCCTCCTGGCTCTTCGGGAGCGGGCATTTGATTCATTTGCGACCCAGAAACGGAAGGCGGAGGTTATCGAGGAGCTGCGCGCCGCCATGTTGAAGGTGGGACGACGCGAGCCCGGGGACGTCATGGAGCGGGCTCGACCCTGGGCGGATCGTTCGCTCCCTGACTTTACGGAGTCCGACCGTCTGACGGCATCCAATGTGAGCGGCTGGCTTTCGCGTCACGGTGTTCAGTGGACGACCCGGTATCCGGTCGCGCGGCTGGTTGCACATTACAGTATGCCGCTGGACTGGCTTCCTGCGGTGATTCAGCAGCGCGCGATGATTCCTTCTTCGACGGGCGTCGTGGTTCTGGAGCCGAACGTTCTGAAGGACTGGTCACCTGTTGAAGTGGAACAGTTTGAGTTTGTGGTGTTGCGTTATCTGGCCTGGCTGCGAGAGTACGCCGAGCAGGTCGGCGAGGAGATGCGTGAACCCTGGCGGGACGACCGGGAGGAGCTTCGACACGTGAGGCGCGCGCTGGACGCGATGTCAGAGACGGCCTCGAATCGCTGGAAGACACTTTTTCCGCAGGAGGACGGTCGGCCTGCTCAGGTATTGTTTGAGAGTCAGGACAAGGCTCTGTTTCGGACGGCTCCCTTGGGCTCGGAGTTGTGTCCCTGCCCGTTCTCGAGCGTGACGTTTGGTTTGACCGAAAACCGCATGACGGCGTTGGGATGGTCGTGCACCGGGTCGTGCGAGCTGTCGGTGCGAACCGGATGTCGCACCTACACGCAGGCATTGCATGGCTTTCGACACGCGCTGAACGGCGACACCGTCGCGCTGCGTGACTACGAGGCCTTCCTTCGGCAGCCGCAATGGCTGCGCAACGTGACGAAGCTCAGCGCGAGGGTAAAATCTGGTTCTGGTGAGCGAAATGCAGGTATCGAGCTGGAATCACTCGGTTGGCGATTTGAGTTGGAGCGCACCGGTGGTCTGGGGGTTGTGTCGATTGATCGTCACCGTCGAAAGAAAGGCGGTGGCTGGGTGGTAAAGCAGGTAACGGCTGTGCAGCTTCAGGAATGGCTGGAGGGTGCGGACGACACGCCGGAGCTGGCCCCTTATCGCGCATTTGCGCTCACCGGGCAGGTCGTGAAAAACATCAGTTATATGTCGGCGCCAAATACCATTCATGGTGAAGCAGCGCTTCAGTTTCTGCTGATGTGGAACGAGCGATTATTTCCTTTTATGCTGGGTAAGGACGCGTTGTCGGTGCGGGTTCGCAAGGGCGAGTTCAATCTGACGCTGGCCCCGACAGAGGGAGCGTCGTCGGTGCAGTTGATTCCCACGGTGGCCGGCCAGAACCTGGCGCAGGTGGATTCGGCCTATGTGTATGGTAATACCGGCCTGGCGGTGCTGGATGCGGCAACGTCTGAATTGTTTGTTGCGCGATTAACCGCGCAACAGCGGGCTGCACTTACCGCCCTGCTGGATGCGCCCGTACAGCTGCCTGAAGACCAGTTACCACAATTGTTGCAGGAAATTCCGGCGCTGCAGCAGGTTGCACCGGTTCGAATCGATGGTCAGGTGGAGGTGCAGTGCGAAAACGTCAGTCTGAGCCCTGTGGTGTTGTTATCGGGCAATGAAATCGAACCACTCGTCGTGGAGGTACGCATACCGGTGGGAACGCCGGCGTTTTATGAGCTGCCGGGCGAAGGCCGGGAGTTTGTGCATGGGGGCGTGGAATCGCGCGTGCTGTTGCGCCGCGACCTGGTTCAGGAAAAGGCTCTCGCAGTGTCTCTCGCGCAGGAGCTCGGCATGGACGCCGACCCGGAGGAAGGCAACTGGCGACGAGGATTTACGTC
Organism: Myxococcales bacterium; assembly: GCA_018970625.1. The sequence goes on from JAGWVZ010000013.1 coordinate 6,981, forward strand.
GGCCGGCGATGCGTTCGAGATGCTGGAGCTGATTCATGCGCGGCAGATTCCGGCGGTCTGGTTGCGCGAGCCTGTGCGCATTGTCCGGCCGTCCATCACTGGCGTGGAACTTCAGGTTACGAAGAAGCGAGACTGGTTTGGTCTGAATATAGAGGTGAAACTGAACGAAAATGCGATGCCACTGGCCGAGCTGCTGAAGGCGATTCGTGATCAGCGGAACAGCGTGCAGTTGCAGGACGGCACGTGGATGGTGCTCTCTGACCAGCTTCGGCGTGCGTTCTGGTCGCTTGCGGGTGTGCACAGTGAGCGCATGACGAATCATCTGTCGCCAGGGCACGCTCATGTGCTCGACACGTTGCAGCGGGAGGGTGCGAGTATCAGGGTGCCGCCGGCGTGGCGGACATTGCCGGCACGTATTCAGGAGTCCCGCACGCTGGACCCCGAACTGCCCGCTGGCATTCAGGCACAATTGCGGCCCTATCAGTTGGAAGGGTATCGCTGGTTAAGGCAGATGGCGCACTGGTCGACGGGTGCTTGTCTGGCCGATGATATGGGCCTTGGAAAGACGTTGCAGTCAATTGCGTTTGCGCTGTCGCGCATGGAGAGTGGTGCGACGCTTGTGGTGGCTCCGACGTCAGTCATTCCGAACTGGGCGGCGGAGTGGAAGCGTTTTGTCCCGTTTGTGGAAGTCTGGACGTATCCGGGACGCAAAGACCCCATTCCCACCGACATACTGGATTCGTATGGGGTGGTGCTGGTGAGTTATGATCTGCTGACCATGTATCTGGATATCTTTACGGAGGTAAAGTGGCACACCCTGATTCTGGATGAGGCACAGGCCTTCAAAAACCCATCCACTCAGCGAGCGCGGGCGATGTCAGAATTGCAGGCGGATTTTCGTCTGGCGTTGACCGGCACGCCGGTAGAGAATCGCACCGGTGAGATATGGAGCCTTTTTCATGTGATTGCGCCCGGCTATCTGGGGTCACTGGATGAATTTCGCGAGCGGTTTGTGACGCCTATCGAGCGTGGCGGTTCTGTCGAGACGCGCGGCATGCTGGCCGGGTTGATTCGCCCGTTTGTATTGCGACGCCTGAAGCGCGACGTGGCGACGGATTTGCCTGAGCGAATTGAGACGACGCATTATGTCGAGTTTTCGCCGAAAGAACGAAAGGTGTATGAACGCATTCGGGCGGCGACCATTCGCGAGCTGGCGGTGCGCGAGACGCAGCTGACCGAGGCCCAGCGTCGCATTCAGGTGTTGGCTGCGCTGACACGGCTGCGTCAGGTCGCGTGTCATGCGCGGCTTGTGGATGCGGGATTTACGGAGGAGTCATCGAAGATTCTGGCCCTGATACCGTTGCTTGAGGAGCTGGCGAGCGAAGGCAGAAAGGCGCTCGTCTTTTCGCAATTTACGAGTTTGCTGGATCTGGTCGAGGGGCCGTTAACCGCAGCGGGACTTCAATGGCTCAGATTGGATGGTTCCACCGCTGTGGCCAGGCGAAAGACGCTGGTCGAAGAGTTTCAGCAGGGTGATGCCAGCGTCTTTTTATTGTCGTTGAAGGCGGGTGGTACGGGCTTGAACCTGACCGCTGCTGATACGGTCGTGTTACTGGATCCGTGGTGGAATCCAGCTGTGGAAGCGCAGGCTGCCGACCGCGCGCACCGCATTGGACAGATGCGTTCGGTGACCATCATACGACTGGTCGCTCAGGATACGGTAGAGAACGGCATTCTGCAGATGCAGTCCGAAAAGCGGGAGCTCGCAGACGCCCTGCTGGACGGAACAGGTACTACGGCGGCGCTGGGCAGCGATGACCTGTTGCGGCTGATGGTTGATGCGTGACGAAGGTGCGTCATGGGCCGAGGCGAGAACAGGTCTTTGGGAATCCCGACGTCCTGCGCTTGTGACTAGCGATAACGCGCTGCGGCATAGGGTATGCGTGACAAATCGGTTCGTCGCTGTTTAGACCGGCGGGTATAGAGGAACCGTACCCGGTTTTGTTCATGGTCAAGTCGCACAACAGGTTACGCGTGTTAAGGAAATGGACAGTAGCGCTGACGTGTCTCTCTGCGTTGCCGGCGTGGGCGCAGGACTCTGGCTCATCGACTGAGTCAGAGGCGTCCGAGATGGTGAACGACGCCGGGGCAGAACCGACGGCAGAACCGACGGCAGAACCGACGGCAGAACCGACGGCAGAACCGACGGCAGAACCGACGGCAGAACCGACGGCAGAACCGACGGCAGAACCGACGGCAGAACCGACGGCAGTGCAGCCTGTGGTGCGCGGCGCTGATGCAGCGCCGCGCGTGCCGCGCGGTTCGACGTGGGATGTTCGGGGTCTTGCACGCTACCGTTACAATCGGCAAACCGATCATGCGATTGATCTGGACGGCACGCGTCATGGTCGTTCGTCGTGGATGGAGTCGCGTGTGATTGTGGGTGCGGGTTGGCGCCCCATTCAACGACTGGGTCTGGAGCTCGAGCTGGACGCGGTGAACGGCCAGTTTGCGGGCGACAGCACCGAGGTGGGTCAGGCGATCGGTGCAGATGTGTTTCGCGTCGAGCGTTCATCGTCGACGGCCGCGTTGTCGCGGGTGGCACCGCGTCGGGCATACGTGCAGTGGGACAGTCCGTGGTTTCGGATGGTGGCTGGTGCCCAGACATTTGGCTGGGGCACGGGTTTTCTGGCCAACGACGGTCTCGCCGAGTCCGATTTTGGCGATGCATGGCAGGGCAGCCTGGTGGCTCGACTGCTGCTGGCGACGCAGCCGTTTCGCAACATGGAAGGTGCAGGCGCCGCGGCTCGCAGCCTGACGCTGGTGTTGGCGGGAGACCGTGTCATCGAAGACGACAACGGCTCGTGGTATGAAGGTGACGAGGTGTGGGCGGGCGTGTTTGGCGTGCGCATGGAGACACCGACGTGGAGCGTGGGTGTGTTCGACGCAGTGCGTTCTCAGACCGATCGTCCCGACCCGCTGTATCCTGCCGACCGTCGCACGAGCGTGCTGGCGAACACAACGGATGTGTGGGCGCGCTGGCGCGTGCTGGATGCGGAGTCGCAGTCGCTGACGCTCGAGACGGAGAGCGCCCTGATCGTCGGCAGCACGGACCGTCCATGGCTGGATGAGACCTGGGAAGATGGGGCGCAGATTCGCGCCTTTGGCGGCCTTTTTCGGGTGCGTTACGACCATCAGGAGCTCGACCTGACCGCGAAGGTCGAGGCGGGCTATGCGAGCGGTGACAACGATCCGCGCGATGCTGTGTCGCGGCAGTTCAGCTTCAACAGCGACTATAACGTGGGTCTGATCCTGTTTGATCAGGTGATGCCGATGCTGACGGCACGGGCCGGCGACCGTTTATTCGATCCGGACCTGCTGGCGGTGCCACCGTCGGGTGTGCGGTTTACGGTGGCGCAGGGCGGTGTGACGAACGCCGGCTATGTGAACCCTGTGCTTCGTTATCGGCCGGTCGAGGGGCTTGACCTGCGCCTGGGTTATGTGTGGGCGGTGGCCGCCGCTGACCTGACGGACGTGTACCAGACGGCGCGCAATGGCGGGTATCCGACCGGATTTGACGGGGAGCAGGGCGGTGCCCGCGGTCTGGGCCACGAGATCGATGTGAGCGCTCGTTATACGATCGCGCTTCCGGGTGCTGTGGGAGTCCGTCTGGGTGTCGAGAATGGTTTTTTTCTGCCGGGTGCGGCCCTGTCAGGGTTGAATCAGGGCGCTGGAATTCCCACGCTGGTGCTTACGCGTGCGACTTTTGATCTGATGTGGTGAGGGACCCCATGCGAACCAGAACTCAACCATTGTTTTCGGCTGCCGGCAGTGCACGACCGGGCCGTCATTCTGTAACGCCATCGCGGTCAGGTTCTTCGGGTGCTTCGCAGTGGCCAGCGAAGCTGGGTCACACGCTCGTCACGCTGAGTGTACCTGCCGGAATCGTGCTGCTGCTCGGCGGTTGCGATTCCGTCATCGATCCTTCGGGCCGCACTTCGGTCGGACTTGGACAGACGGAGCGGCTCGGCGGCCCCCGCGTGGTGTGGGATATTGAAGCGGAGCCTCTTCCCGAGATTCCGTTGCCCAACGACGCCGCCACGCGCATCGATCCGACGTCGCCAACCGGGCGCCGCCTGAATATTTCGGTGACGCGCGCCCGCACGCGCTATGAACAACGAACGCGGGAGAGTTTTAATGAGCTCGACGGGTTTGGCACGTACGCGGGTGGATATGTGTCGTTCGATGCACCGTTGAACCTTCAGGACCTGGCGCAGCGCCACGGGCAGAACGACGATTTTCGTGACGACGCCGTGTTCCTGCTGAATGTGGACCCTGATTGCGAGCGTTTCGGTGAAGAGATTACACTGAATATCGGTCGTTCACGTTTCCCGGTGACGTTGTTTGGACACGCGGAGCGAATCCCCGACCCGCAGGCGCCCGGAGGGTATTATCTGGACGAGGGACCGAGCCGCGTGTTCCCGTTCGATCCGTACGGTGAATACAACACGCTGGTTTTCGAGGAGCGCAACGAGAGCGACAGTAACGGCAACGGCGTGCTGGATCCGGCCGAGGACCTGGACCGTGACGGCCGGCTGGATATGGCCAACTTTATTGATCCACAGGCCTGTGCCGGGTTCGAGGTCAGCACCACCGAATACGACCGCTGCGTGGCCGACAATATGTTGCAGTGGTACGACCGTTCGACAAACACGCTGATGCTTCGGCCGATCTGGCCCATGGAAGAGCAGTGCACGCACGCCTTCGTGCTTACGAATCGCGTGACAGGTGAGACAGGTCGTCCCGTCGAGTCTCCTTTTCCCGGGGTGAATCCGCGCGACCAGTCGCAGGCGCTTGAGCCTCTGCAGCAGCTCCTGCCTCGTTACGGATTGTCGACCGGCGATATCGCTTTTGCGTGGTCCTTTACCACAGGAACGCAGACCCACGATTACATGGCCCTGCGCGAGGGCCTTTACGGAAGCGGGGTATTCTCTTTCCTGAAAGATGAGTTCCCGGTGTCGCAGTTCCGTATCCGACCACTGGCGGAATACATCGCGCCCGGCGTCGAGCATCCGTTCACCAATGGCGAGACGGTGTTGCCGGGTGCGTGCGCAGGTGCCGCCGTGTCGATCCTGATCAAGAACGGTAACGGGGAGTGGGATCCGAACATGTGCGCCGTCGAGGCTGATACATCGGCTGTGGCAGGCTTTTTCGCCGGTAGTTTTCGAGCGCTCAACCTGCTCGCCGATACCGACGGGCTGGCAACGACGCGAAACCCGAATGACTCCGATGAACGGTGGCAGGTGGACTACCGCAACGGTGAAGTGAGCTACGGTGAGTCCGAGGTCACGTTCTACTGCAGCCTGCCTTATGAGCGAGACACGTCATGTTCGCCAGGCAACCCCGAGGGTACACCGTTCTGTCGGCCCTTCCCGGTGATTCTGTACGGGCACGGGTATGGTGGAAACAAAGGCGAGGCATTGTTTCACGTGACACGTCATGCGGCCATGGGTTACGCGGCGTGCGGTGTGGATTCATACGGTCACGGGTTCAACCGCGCCCTGCAGGATCCCGAAGTGGGCAGTCGTCTGGAGCTGGCGAGCTTTCTGTTTTCTCCATGGAACGCGCAGCCGCTGTTGCGGATGGTCGCGGTCGGTCGTGACCGCGACCTGAACAACGATGGTCTGTCGGACCCAGGCGCTGACCAGTGGACCGCCGATCTGTTTCATACGCGGGACATGGTTCGGCAGTCGGCCCTCGAATACACGCAAATGGTCCGTATGCTGCGCGCCATGGACGGTGTGAACCGAGACGAAGAAGGCAACCTGCTTGGCGACGTCGATCGCGATGGACGCGTGGACATCGGTGGTCCTCAGAACACGATCGGTGGTTGGGGCATCTCGCTTGGTGGCATCATCATGGGCGTGCTGGCCGGATCGGAGCCGGGATTCGACAGCGTATCTCCCAATGCCGGAGGCGCCGGCCTCACCGACGTGACGATTCGGCTGGGCCAGGGTGGGCTTCCCGAGGGCGTGCTGATCCCCATGCTGGGGCCCATCATGGTGGGTTGTGTACCAACCGACGGCAGCCAGAACCCACTCACCGAGGGTGAAGTGGGCAACAACTGCCTTCCTGCAGGAGACAATACCTCGGGCCCCTACCCTGCCGGACAGCTTCGCCTGGGTTTCTACGCAAACAACATGGCGCGGCTGCAGATGGTTGAGTTCGGCAGCATTGACGGCGTGCGGCCTGGCGACCGGGTGGTGTATCGCAACCTGGACAAGAACGAAGAGCGCGAAGGCGTCGTGACCGAGCGCGGCTGGGTCCGTATTGGCATTCCTGCCGATGCGCTCACCGCCGAAGACAAGCGACCGGTGCTGGGTCTGACCGACGACAGCACCGAGCCGGTGCGCTTTGAGAACACCCCCTTGCTGGGCGACAGGCTGGAAGTGAGCGTCTATGATGGCAGTACGGGCGCCCTGCGCGAGACCGTGTCGACCTTTGAGCGCGACGCCGAGTTTCAGGGCGCGATCTATCCGGCCGGTGCGCCGCTGGTGGCTGTTCAGGAGGGTCTTGGATACCAGCGCAACACCCCGGACTTCCGCCGCTTTATTGCCATCGCCCAGACGGCGATCGGGCCCGCAGACCCTGGCGTGTGGGGCGCTCACTACTACCTGTACCCCAAAGACACGCCCTACGACCCGGTCAATCCGGTGCGCCGTACCCGGGTGCTCGTGATGCCCACGCTGGGTGACAACAACGTGCCCGCCGCTACAGGCGTGTCTCAGGGCCGTGCTTCTGGTCTGCTGGGTTCGTGGCAGCGCGACGAGGCCCGCTTTGGTCCCGAGGTGGGTTGGCGCGAGATATTCGCCGTGGACCCCCGCTACGGACGAAGCATCGAGCGAGAGCTTGAGGCGCGCTATGTGATTGAGGGCGACCACCGCTTTCAACGCTACGCCGATAATCCCATCAACCCCGATGTGTTGTACGACATCGACAACGTGAGCGATGGAGCCACGCAGTTTTCGTGCGGTGACAGCGACTGGAGCGCGATCATCGGCGAGAACGAGTGTCCTGCCGATGTGGCCGGCCAGGAAATCTTCTTTGATGTACCGAACCCCGAGCCGGGCAATGAGCTGCGCATCAATCGGCCGCGCGGCGATGGTTCGTACGACGCGTTCCGAATTCCGATGCTGCGTCCCGCCGGTCAGCACGGCATTTATAATGCGCAGCCGTTCCGGGAATTCGATGCCGACGCATTTATGGTGAACTTTACATCGCGGTTTCTGGGCAGCCGCGGTCGTCTGGTCGATCATCCCGCTGCCTGCGACTGTAACGCGTCACGAATTCCGCAATATACCCTCGACGGGTTCAATGAGTTTCCCGGAATCCAGCGGGCGTGCACTCCCGATGACATGAACGTGTGCAACGAGGCGTGTGCTGCAGCGTGGGGGATTATTACCCCGGACGTCGCAGCGTGCGGTTCGCCCTGACAGCAGCCAGAGCGGTGCGCCACTGCCGTGATGTCGGGCTGCGATTGAATGCGTGCTACCGCCCTGAATAGCCCCGTTTTTTCAGGGGTCGTAGGCCAGATTCGGGGCCAGCCAGCGCTCGACGTCACTGAGCTTCATGCGCTTTCGGCGGGCGTAGGACTCGATCTGGTCGGCGGCGACCGGACCGACTGTGAAGTAATGCGCCGAGGGATGCGAGAAATACCAGCCGCTGACTGCCGCAGTGGGCGTCATGGCGTAGTTTTCAGTGAGTGACAGGCCAATACGCGGGGTGACGTCGAGCAGGGTGAAGAGTTTGCCCTTTTCGGTGTGATCGGGACACGCCGGGTAACCGGGTGCCGGTCGAATGCCGCGGTATTTTTCGCGAATGAGCTCTTCGACAGGAAGATTTTCGTCGGCGCCGTATCCCCATTCCTTGCGCACCTTCAGGTGCAGGTACTCGGCAAAGGCTTCTGCCAGACGGTCTGCGAGCGCCTTGGCCATGATGCTGTTGTAGTCGTCGTGGTCGGCGTCGAAACGGGCGACAATGTCGTCGAGTCCGATGCCGGAGGTCACCGCGAACATGCCCATCCAGTCGGGCACGTTCGTGGAGACAGGCGCGACCCAGTCGGCGAGGCTGAGGTTGTGTTGTTCTTCGCCAGCCTTGACCTTTTGTTGCCGCAGCATGGACAGGCGCTCCAGCTCTTTGGAACGTGATTCGTCCGTGTAGAGCACGATGTCGTCGCCATCGGCTGCAGCAGGGAAGAATCCATAGACACCGCAGGCCTTCAGCTCGTTGCCGTCGATGAGAGAGGCGAGCATGCGCTGCGCGTTGTCGAAGAGCTCCTGCGCTGCAGCGCCCATGGTGGGGTGCTTGAGGATGCGAGGGTAGGAGCCCTTGAGTTCCCAGGTCGAGAAGAAAGGCGACCAGTCAATGAAGGGTACGAGCTCTGCGATGGGCACTTCGATGACGCGTGAGCCCGTAAACTCCGGTTTTGGCGGTTGATAACCGTCCCAGTCAGGCTGGGCGCGATTTTCAATGGCCTGCGCATAGGACAGGAGTTTGGTGGTGCTTCGCTGGCTGTATTTTTCGCGGTCTTCTTCCTGCACGCGCAGGTTCTCGGCAACAAACCCCGGCTTTTGTTCGTCGGAGAGCAGTGCAGAGACCACGCCGACGGCCCGGGAGGCGTCGATCACGTGTACAATTTCGCCGGGGTATTCCGGTGCAATACGCACCGCGGTGTGTCTGCGCGAGGTCGTGGCTCCGCCAATCAGAAGCGGGATGGTAAATCCAAGACGCTTCATTTCACGCGCGACGCCGACCATTTCGTCGAGTGACGGGGTAATGAGTCCCGAGAGTCCAATGACGTCGACATCGAGGCGTCGGGCTTCGGCGAGAATTTTCTCGGTCGAGACCATGACGCCGAGGTCAATGATTTCGTAGTTGTTACAGGCGAGAACAACGCCGACGATATTTTTTCCGATATCGTGGACGTCGCCTTTGACGGTGGCGAGAAGAATTTTTCCGCGAGCGCGTGCATCGGGATTTTTGGCTTTTTCGGCTTCCATGAAGGGCATGAGCCAGGCGACGGCCTTTTTCATGGCGCGTGCTGACTTGACGACCTGCGGCAGGAACATTTTCCCCTGTCCGAAGAGGTCACCAACGACCTGCATTCCGGCCATGAGGGGGCCTTCAATGACCTGTAGCGGGGCATCGAATTGTTGCCGTGCTTCTTCGGTGTCGGCCTCGATATAATCGACATTTCCCGTGACCAGCGCGTGTCGTAGGCGGTCAGCGACGGGTGCATTTCGCCACGCGAGGTCGACGACCTGCTCTTTTCCACCGCCTTTGATGGTCTCGGCAAAGGTAATGAGCCGTTCGGTGGCGTCGGGACGTCGGTTCAGGACGACGTCTTCGACACGCTCCAGCAGGTCAGGCGGAATTTCTTCGTAGACTTCGAGCTGGCCGGCGTTGACGATGCCCATGTCCATGCCAGCCCTGATGGCGTGGTACAGAAATACCGAGTGCATGGCTTCACGTACGCGGTCGTTTCCGCGGAACGAGAAGCTCAGGTTCGAAACGCCGCCCGAGATTTTTACGGCGGGGTATTTCTGTTTGATGAGTCGCGTGGCTTCAATAAACGCGACCGCATAGTCGTTGTGTTCTTCGATCCCCGTGGCGATGGCGAGAATATTGGGGTCGAAAATAATATCTTCAGGGCGGAAACCGACCTCGTCGACCAGAATGCGGTAGGCGCGGTCGACAATTTTCATGCGGTGCGGGACATCGACGGCCTGCCCCTCCTCATCGAAGGCCATGACGACAACGGCGGCGCCAAAGTCACGAACGATGCCGGCCTGCCTGCGAAATTCGTCTTCACCACCCTTGAGGGAGATGGAGTTCACGATGGCCTTGCCCTGTACGCATTTCAGGCCGGCTTCGATGACGTCGAATTTCGAGGAGTCGATCATGATGGGAACGCGGGAAACATCCGGTTCCGAGGCGACCATGCGCAGGAAGTGACTCATGGCGTTGAGGGAGTCCAGCAATCCCTCGTCCATGTTGACGTCGATGACGTTTGCGCCGCCTTCGACCTGTTGCCGTGCCACCGAGAGGGCTTCTTCGTAGTCACCGCTCTTGATGAGGCGCGCGAACCGTTTGGAGCCGGTGACGTTGGTACGTTCGCCGACCATGATGAAGTTGGCTTCCGGTCGCACAAGGAGGGGTTCGAGTCCGGCGTATCGGCTCAGAGTCTGCCTGGCGACCGGGACGCGCGGCGGCATGTCGGCGACAGCGCGTGCGATGGCACCGATGTGTTCGGGGGTGGTGCCGCAGCAGCCGCCGACGATATTGACCCATCCTTCCGAGGCGAAATCGCGAATGATGCGCCCCATGTCATCGGGGGTTTCGTCGTACTCACCGAAGGCGTTTGGGAGCCCTGCGTTGGGATAACACAGGACGGCGCAGTCGGCGAGTCGCGCCAGCTCGCGCACGTAGGGGCGCATTTCGTTGCCGCCGAGCGCGCAGTTGAGTCCGACGGCGATCGGCCGGGCGTGCTCAATGCTGTACCAGAAGGCTTCGGTGGTCTGGCCGGACAGGGTGCGACCGCTGGCGTCGGTGATGGTGACGGAGATCAGGATGGGGATGTGCGTACCGCGCGCGTGCTGCACGTCCGAGATCGCGTGCAGGGCGGCTTTGGCGTTGAGGGTGTCGAAGATGGTTTCGACGAGAAAGAGGTCGATTCCGCCGTCGATGAGGGCTTCGGCCTGCTCGACATAGGCCTGACGCACCTGATCGTAGGTGACGGCACGGAAGGCGGGGTCGTTGACGTCGGGTGACAGCGAGAGGGTGCGATTGGTGGGTCCGATGGCGCCGGCGACGAAGCGGGGCTTCGCGGGGTTGGCGGCGGTGTATTCATCGGCGGCCTGCCGCGCGAGCCGCGCAGCGGCGAGGTTCAGCTCGCGCGAGAGCTCCTGCATGTCATAGTCGGCCTGCGAGATGACCTGCGCGCTGAACGTGTTGGTCTCCAGGATATCGGCGCCGGCCTCGAGGAACTCGCGGTGAATCGCGAGGATCACGTCGGGGCGCGTGAGGCAGAGCAGCTCGTTGTTGCCTTTGACGTCACAATGCCATCCCGCGAATCGCTCACCACGATAGTCCGCTTCGCCGAGTCGATAGCGCTGGATCATGGTACCCATGGCGCCGTCGATGACGAGGATGCGGCGGCGCATTTCTTCGGTCAGCCAGGTGGTGCGGGCGTCGGACGATGACAGAATATCGTTCATGAGCTCTGGTCGGCGATGCGTGCGTCGTGGTGCGCGCACTTGCCAGAGCGCAGCACCCACCCGACCAGACCGATCGGGCGCAGGTTACTTAGTGCGTTCCACCCGGAACGTAAACCGTGGCATGTGCTGTGTCCCCGAAAACCGGGGGAAGAATGCCCGCGCTGCCGGGCTGCTGTTGATCAGCGGGCGAGCGCGGTGCGAATGCGAGCGGTGACGGCGTCGGGGTCGCCGATGCCGTCGATCCGCTTCAGCAGGCCCAGCTGATCGTAAAACGGGACAATGGGAGCCGTTTCACTGTGATATTTACGCAATCGAGCTGAGCAGGCCTCCTCGGTGTCGTCCTTGCGATGCACCAGACGGTCGGCAATGTCAGCCGGCGGTGGGCTGAACTTCAGGTGGTAGATGGTGCCCGTTTCGGGGTCGGTGCGACGTCCGGTGATGCGCTCCAGGATGAGCGAATCGTCGACCTCGATCAGCACGACCGCGTCGAGCGAGTAGCCCGCTGCGGTCATGGCCTTGTCGAGTGCTTCGGCCTGCGGGGCTGTGCGCGGAAACCCGTCCAGCATGAACCCTCTGGCTGCGTCGGGTTCGGCAATGCGCTCGAGGATCATGCCAATGACAACGTCGTCCGGCACCAGATCGCCCCGCTTCATGAACGCGTCG
>JAGWVZ010000542.1 GCA_018970625.1 Myxococcales bacterium
GCCACTGTGGGTGCTCTTTGAACTGCGCGAAAAGAGCGGGAACGTGCTGGCCGACGCCAGCACCGCCAACGTGGTTGGCGATGACAGTACGCGTCCGTGCGGTGAGTCGGTCCCGCTCGATGTCTTCGGCACACTGCAGAACGCCGACGGTATCGATCAGGCGTACATCCACATTCAGGAAGGGTTCGGCGCCGACGCCATCGTTCGCGACCAGATCGTGCCGCTCGTAGACGGTCGCATCGATGCCCAGACCATCCAGCTGTCGGGTGGTTACGCGCGCCTGCAGCTCGACCTGGCGCCCATTGCCACCACCGACTTCCAGGGCGCATCACACGTGATTGAGGTCTGTGGACAGGGTTCCGACTTCGACTGGCCAACGCAGGAGTTCCTGATGGTCACGTCGTGGGATACCAACTACACCGATGTCGACTCGCACGTGTGGGTGGATGACGGAACAGGCGCCGAAGACCACATCTGGTACGCGCGCAAGCAGGGGAACAATGCCGAGCTCGACGTGGATGACGTGGACGGCTACGGCCCCGAAACCATCACGTCCAACAACGGCCGTACGGGACTCACCTACGATGTGCGCCTGCATTACTACAGCGACCACGGAAACTCGTCGCCGCAGACCAACCCCACCGTCCGGGTGATCTACGCCAACGAGTCGGCGAATGTGTTCTGTGACGTCACACGCACGGTCCCCAACTTCCTGAACGGCGACTGGGCAAACATTGGTGTGTTCGGACCGAACCTTGTCGAACTTGCCGCATCGAACCCGGCTTCGTTTACCGCGCTCGGTTGCCACCAGCCGGAATAATCCCGCGTCTCTCTCTGGAGCACCCCAGCGCGCGTTCGGCTGGGGTGTTTTCGTTTTTGCCACGCCCTTGGCCCTGGTGCCCCTCAGTGAAGCACCTTGGGAAGCTCTCCTGCCCTCTCACATACGGCATCGGGCCAACCAGGAAGAGTCTGCAGGGCTTGAACCACCGCGTGCGCGACGATTTCGCCACCCGCCCGCGTCAGATGCAGCCCATCAGGAGCGCGCACATTCACGTCGCGACCCAGCCAGCGACTCGATTCTACGTACTCTCCATCCGGACCTCCAACCAGACGCTGGACCGAGACGACCGGCACCTGCCACGCAACCCCCACACGTTCCGTCAACTGATTCATTTCAGAGACGCACCGGTGATGATTACGACTCTCCATCGGCTGCAGATCAAGCAGCACAACACGGGCTCCGTGCACACGCAAGGTGAACACCAGCTCACCCATGCGGCGAAATAGCTCAGCGCGCCAGCGTTGTCGGGCATCGTAGTTGACCACAACCGTCCCGTCGGCATCAAAGAGGGACTGACAGTCGTTCCCACCGAATTGAACAATCACAAGGTCGGGCTTCTGCTCTCTCAAAAGACGCAGGGACTCCACAAACCAGTCATGGTGATCGGGACGGGCGAGCCCCGTCGCGCTGCGAGCCGCATTGCTCACGATCACGGGCGAAAGGCCAAGACGCCTCTCGATGGCTCTCCCCACCGCCCACTGCATGGTCGACGCGCCAATGAGCAGCACCTTTCGAATGGGAACTGCCGGCACGTCCGCCATGGAACAAGGTCCACGCAGACGATTCAGCGCGGCGTGTTGCTTGGGCCAGAGAACGCTTCTCAGGGCGGCAGCACGCTCCAGCGAAAGTCTATCGTGGACAGCATCGGCCCACGCAGTCGCGGCGGTAGGGGTCACCCCACCCTCATCGGGCAGAGCGTTCATGGGTGCGTCGTCCGCACGAGAAAAACCGCACCCCGACAAAGCGGCTGAAATCATCAGATAAACCAGGCGCACCAAAAGCAAAGGACGCTCCTGAAGAGAATCAGCCAACCAGCGGCAGCACAATATGGGCATGACACGAGGCAGGCCGACGGTGCAATGGGATTTGCGCGGATCAAAGGTCGCCGTCGGGCGCCCCTGCGAGTGCGTTGGCGGCTCACTCGTGCCAAAACTTCACTTGACGCCGGATTGTCCGAGTGGCTAGGGTTCAAGACGCACTTTGCGGGTGTAGCTCAGTGGTAGAGCGTCAGCTTCCCAAGCTGAATGTCGCGGGTTCGATCCCCGTCTCCCGCTCTATCATGGCAGAGAACGAGGTCTGGCGACCGTCGCACGCTGAGCACCACACGAACGGGTGCACTCGGAGGCTCGGTCGCGTTTGCAGCGAGAAGGTACGGGTGTCAACTCGTTGGCTCTGCTGCGAACCGTTATGGCGCAGCTACCGGTCGGGCGAGCGTGACCTTGTCAGTACTCGACGCCCACCCAGAGGCCGAGTTGAGTGAACCAAAGGCGACCATCAAGGTTGCCGCCGGGATTCAGAAACAGATCAAATGAGTTGTCGCCGGTGCTGCGATACGAGGATGCAAGGGCCTGAGATACCCTGAGGCCGACCAGCAGGTCGGCTGTGGGTGTATCCAATACCGGCTGCCCGTATTCAAATACGAACCAGGGCGTAATATCCTCCTGAAATGCGCGCCCCGACGTGTCATTGGCAAATACATTGACCTCTTCTACCCCGAGCTCAATCTGTCCCTGAAGCAGGGCTGACAGGCGCGGTGAATAGAAGTTGTCCGGCAGTACCGTGAAACGGGCTCCGACTTCAACGAGCAGATAGTGCGCTGTCCCAAGTCGCGGGTCGATCTCGATCGATTCGGGACTCTCGTCGATGAGTGTACCGCCGGATCGAAACTGGTAACCCAGTCCCGCAACAAGCCCAACGACCCGGCTCATCTCGAGAGAGAAACTACTGACCACGTAACCGTGACCTCCGGTAGCGCCGTCGTTGAGCGAGCCATAGCCGAGCGAGGCGCCCCCACCCAGAGCCGTAATGTAGGTCACATTACGCAGCGGAGCCGGTTCGTCAGTCGGCTCAGCGGCATCTTCGGCCAACCCAGACTCCCCAGAGCCCTCTGAAGCCGTTTCTGATTCCCCAGTCTCAGGCTCCTGACCTTCCGCCGGGCTTGTATCCTGACCCGATTCGTCGGCCGGCGCGTCCTCTTCGGACTCGCCCTCTTCGGACTCGCCCTCTTCGGACTCGCCCTCTTCGGACTCGCCCTC
>JAGWVZ010000543.1 GCA_018970625.1 Myxococcales bacterium
CACTATCTGGAGAACAAGCTGGGCATCAAGGCCGGCGAAGTGACACCCGACCGCAAGTTCAGCCTGGCCTCGGCCGAGTGTCTGGCGGGGTGTGGACACGCTCCGTTGATGCAGATCAACAGCGAGTACTACGAGCACCTGACCTTCGAGGCCATCGACAGGATCCTCGCCGGTCTCGACTAACGGTGTTTCGCGCGCTCGGCAGGGCTCTGTTTGCGGCGCATGGAGGAGCATGGAACCGGTACTGACGTCCAACTGGAAAGTAGAGCGCAGCTATACGCTGGATGTGTACGAGCGCCGTGGTGGTTACGCCGCCCTGCGAAAAGCGTTGCAGATGGCACCGGACGCCATCGTGGACGAGGTCAAGCGGTCGAACCTCCGGGGACGAGGCGGCGCGGGTTTTCCGACGGGCGTGAAGTGGAGCTTTCTGCCAAAGCAGTCCGATGTGCCGAAGTACCTGGTGGTGAACGCGGACGAAGGCGAGCCGGGTACCTTCAAGGACCGGTACATCATGGAGCTGGACCCGCATCGACTGCTTGAGGGGTGTATCATCGCGGGCTGGGCGCTGGGGATCCACACGACATACATCTTTATTCGTGGCGAGATGAAGCTGGGTGCCGCTCGTCTGGAGATGGCGATCCACGAGCTTCGCGCGAAGGGGATGCTGGGCGACAACGTGCTTGGGAGCGGCTTCCGGCACCAGATCCACGTTCACCGTGGCGCGGGAGCGTACATTTGCGGTGAAGAGACGGCGCTGATCGAGGCGCTGGAAGGCAAGGCCGGGCAGCCGCGTCTGAAGCCGCCGTTTCCGGCGGTGGTGGGTGTGTTTGGTTGCCCGACGGTGGTGAACAACGTCGAGACGATCGCGTGTGTGCCGACGATTCTGGATCGCGGCGCCGAGTGGTTCTCGTCGGTCGGTAGCGACAAGAACGGCGGTCCTAAGCTGGTTCAGATTTCGGGACGCGTAAAGAATCCGGGTACTTACGAGGTGCCGTCGGGCATTTCGCTGCGCGAATTCATTGAGTCTCCGCAGTATGGCGGCGGCATGATCGATGGCGTGACGCTGAAGGCGGTGATTCCGGGGGGCTCTTCGTGCCCGTCGCTGCTGCCCTCGGAGCTGGATGTCGGCATGGACTTTGACCAGATGCGGAACGTGGGCTCCATGTTTGGTACAGGTGGTGTGATCGTCATCGACTCCACGCAGTGCATTGTTCGACTGGCGGCCCGGACGGCGCATTTTTATCACCACGAGTCTTGTGGTCAGTGCACGCCGTGCCGCGAGGGTACGGGCTGGGTGGCGCGCATCCTGGATGAGATCGAAGCGGGTCGCGGTCGGCAGGAGGACCTGGACCTGCTGCTGAACATCTGTGACAACATGGAAGGCGCGACGATCTGCCCGCTGGGCGATGCGATGGCGATGCCGGTGCGCGGGTTCCTGAAGAAGTTTCGCAGTGAGTTCGAGTCGCATGTGGCGGACCGCCGTTGTCCGTATCCGGCATGGTGACGACGGATTGTGCCAGGGTCGCGTGGCCGTCGTCGGGTATCGGCAGGACGGTGGCGTTGGCAGTAGTGCTTGCGAGACGTGATGGCGGCGACTATGGTCGCCGGGCCTCGCAGGGCGGCCTTACCGCCCGGTTGTCGAGGGATACAGACAGGCAGAGGCGCCGCTATTCTCCGCCGCCGGAGACGGCGTGCCAGTTCCGGGTGAGCTGGCACGTTGAAGCTGGCATGACGAAGCAGAGTTCATGACCGCCGAGCAATTCTTTTTCTATGTGTTTGGCGCCGGCATGTTGGCTGGGGCTCTGGGCGTGGTGGGTGCTCGCAATCCGGTGAACGGAGCGCTGAGTCTGGTGACGTCGTTCTTTTTTCTGGCGGGCTTGTACGTCCTGTTGAACGCTCACTTCATGGCGGTGCTACAGATCCTGGTGTACGCGGGCGCGATCGTGGTGCTGTTCCTGTTTGTGTTGATGTTGTTGAACCTGGGCGATGATGAGCATGGCAAGGGTAAGATATCATTGACGAAACTGGCTGGTGTGGGGACGGGTGCCGCGGTGATGGTGACGCTGATGGGTGCCTTCACGGGCATGCGCGATGCGGGCCTGACGCGGGGCACGGAGTTGTCGGCCGACTTTGGTTCGATCGAGGTGGTGGGTCGGGTGCTCCTGAGCCGCTACGTGTTGCCGTTTGAGATGGTTTCGGTGCTGTTGCTGACGGGCATCGTCGGCGCGGTGGTCGTGGCGAAGCGTCGCCTTTGAGATGGAAGACGGCGGCGCAGCTGCCCGATGAACGTTCCGGAACGAGATGCTGACTGTACCTTTGGCCCACTATCTGATTCTGAGCGCGCTGCTGTTCGCCATCGGGCTGACGGGTGTGCTGGTGCGTCGCAACGCGATCGTGCTGTTCATGTGCGTTGAGCTGATGCTGAACGCGGTGAACCTGACGTTTGTGGCGTTCAGCCGGGCGTGGGGTGACCACACCGGGCACATTTTTGCGTTTATGGTGATCGCGGTTGCCGCGGCCGAGGCCGGGATTGGCCTGGCTCTGATTGTGAATGTGTTCCGCCATCGGCGCTCGCTGAATGTGGACGAACTTACGCTGTTGAAGAACTGAGGACCCGCGGGTCCGATCGGATGGATCGACATGCAAACCGGTCTACTGGGACTGATAGCTTTTTTCCCCCTGCTTGGCGCCCTGGTGAACGGGCTCACGGGCGGTCGTCTTCCGAAGCCGCTATCGGGTGGCGTGGCCACGCTGAGCATGGTGGCGTCGTTTGTGCTGAGCATCGCGGCGACGTGGTTGCTGGTGTCGACGGGTGCCGACGATGGGCACGGGCACGTGTCGTACACGCCGCTGGTGTGGGAGGGCTGGACGTGGATGGCGGCGGGTAGTCTGGACCTGTCGTTCTCTTTTGCCTTCGACACGCTGACCGCCGTGATGGCGCTGGTGATTACGGGCGTGGGCCTGCTGATCCACGTGTTTTCGATTGGTTACATGCACGAGGACGAGGGTTTTGGTCGTTACTTTGCGTACCTGAACCTGTTTGTGTTCGCGATGTTGTGTCTGGTGCTGGGGGATAGCCTGCCGGTGCTTTTTCT
>JAGWVZ010000544.1 GCA_018970625.1 Myxococcales bacterium
TCGAAGGCGCCTCAAGCAACGCCACCTCTGGGAACTCCGCTCTCACGTAGTCGGCGCTTCCGTCCTCGGAGGCGTTGTCCACCACGACCACGGTGCAGCCGGTCACAGCCCTCAACGAGCGGAGACAACGACCAAGGTCACTACGCCCGTTCCAGTTCAGCACTACGACCGCGACGGAACGGGGGAACCGGTCCGCACCAACGGTCATTGAAATCGCTTTGCGTAGCCCAGGCGGTAGTTCAGGTCATCGGAGCGCTTGCCCACCTTCCGAGCCGGCACACCGCCGACAATGGTGAACGGCTCGACGTCCCTCGTCACGACCGCTCCCGACGCAACGACAGCTCCCCTGCCGACCGTCACCCCCGGAAGGATGGTGACTCGGCTACCGATGTAAACGTAGTCCTCGATCACGACGGGCCCCCCGGTCTCGGCGAAATCCTCTGCCTGGACGTCATGTTCGCGGGTATATATCCGAACCTCCCCGGCGATGTTCACTGACGAGCCGATTCGAATGCCCTCACGGCCGTCGTAGAAGCCATCGTTTCCCAATGTCGAGTGCGGCCCGACGGAGACACCCGAAGGTGCGAAGAATCGGGCCCTCCAGTGAAGCGAGCTGGTCGGGTGCAGTTCAATCCCTGCACTTGAGTACACGAGACGGCGAAAGCGGTGGGACGGCACATAGCCCACCAACGTGAGAATGAGGAGTACAAGATCACCACCCACCGCGTGGACCCAGCCTGAGAGCCGATTGAGAGCCACCGAGCGCCGAACCAATCGCCGCCAACGGCCCCTGAGGAGACCGACCCGTCTCACCGCATTGCCCACTTTGAACCGCTGAACAACGTAAATCGAGTGACGACCATAGGAGGATGAAGAGGAGGTTTAGCAGGAAGTTCTTGCAGATCAATCACCCCTAGACAGTTGGAACAAGAAGTGGAGGGCGAAGAGAGTGGGAACCCAAATTTGTCTTCCATGTCTCCCCTCGCGGATCGGCCGAGTCGCCGCGACTAGTTCGACGTCGTAGCCCGAGCGCTGTAGGCACTCTGTAGCTGACGTTCGGTCGAAGAATCGAAGATGCGTTCGATCAAACAGACCTGAATCGTGATAGCTCCAATCTCCTCGGAGAATCTTGAGTCGAAACCTCCAATGTGCAGAGTTGGGCAGCATGACGAAGATTGACCCACCAGGAAGCAGAAATTGCCCAGCGTGCGCCAGCGCCAAGGCTGGGTCAGGAAAATGCTCAAGGACGTCGAAAAATGTCACGACATCGTACCTTTGGTTGAACTCCCCACTCGCAGCCGCCTCTGCGAGGGTGCCCCTAAAGACCCGGCGCAACCGCTCCTTCGCCGAATCGGCACGGACAGGGTCTGGTTCGATGCCATGAACTTCGATGTCTCCGCGCTTCGCCAGAAACTGCGACACGTGACCGAATCCGCACCCCACGTCGAGCACCCTGCTGCCCGCCGGCAACCGGTCACGGACCAAACTGAACGCCGGTTGCATGCCAACGTAGCCTGTCCCCGGATCACCATCCCTGATCGTCACCGCCGTCGACCTCGTCGCAACGAACACATCAACCCAATCAACAACAGCTTGTCAACGACCCTTACCAGTGGCAGCGGAAACAGCCTCCTTCTGGCGGAACGCAGCCAACGAATCGCAAATCGTCGAAGTGCTGACGACGGGCTTTCGAAGTCGAACCAATCGCTTCGGAACCCCCTCATCTCGGTTTGGACGGCGTTCAGACGAGTGGATGGGATAACTGCCAGAGGCTCGCAATCGGACGGCGTCGCTCGAGCAGCTCGCAGGCATTCGAGCCGCAGTCGATCCTTCGAGCGCGCAGTGTCGTGCTCATCATGAGCGAACGCGCCGAACTTGGCGGAAACGGACTCAGGAGCCATCAGGTACGACGCATGAAGACCCCCGTCGGCGATGATCGTGTCGCACGCAGTCTGCCTCGTATGCTCCGGGAGCACCATTTCGCTCCTTCGGATCGCCTTGACGAGAGTCCAAGGGCGACTCAGCGTCCAGTTGGCCGCCCAATAGCAAACGGGCATCTCCAAGGTCGCCGCGACCACCGGTGAGGCCCTGAGTTTCCGGACGACGTCAGCGGATGGAATCTCATCGGCGTCGGAGATGATCACCAGATCATTGGGATGAGCATCCATCAATCCGCGCATGATCGCATTCCGCTGAAACTGCTCAGGCACCCACCGATCCGGGTCGGGTGGTGGCAAATCCTCCACGACGACGCGAATCATTTTCTCTCTCACCGGACCGAGAGAATCCCAGATCTGGTCCAAGTAGAGCGGTTTGACCTCACCGCTGTGTGTCAACGTCGCCTCGACGATCACAAAGTAGTCAACAACCTCTTGTAGATAATTGAGACGAAATCTCAACAGGTCGAGTTCGTTAAAGAATGTGAAACAGTCAAATACTCGCACGCTGGCGGCGTCGAGATCCTCAAACACCGCCATGTCTTGATGGGTCACGGCAGTCGGCCCTTCGCCTCGTACTTGAAGTCAGCGAGAACCGGCGAGGCAGCCGTCGCCTCGTCGATGAGTGCCCCGACGTGAGGCGAGTCATGCGCAACAGTGAACTGGCAGACCCAGTCCGTGTGCTCGACTACCCCGATGCAGCACAGAAAGACATCTAAGTGATACGAGCCAGGCAACAGCCATGGCGAGCGAAGTGTCAATCCGATCATTTGCTCGACGGTCGGATCAAGGAGCATACCCGATAGTCGCGAATCGCACTGGGCAACGACGTCGCCCGTAGAGTTCACGATGTGGACTGAAATCCAATAGTTCACCCGAAGGCCTTCGACAACACCCACCGCAATCTGGAATTCTCGCAGAGCACCCGGCTTGGAGGGCAGCGGGTCGGTCGTAACCGACCGCAGGAACCGACTCCGCTGGTCGATTGGGACGACCTCCGCCAACAGGGCAAGTTGCGACGAGTAACGAACGACAGCCTCTTCGGGCGCAGCGCTAAGGCTCAGGCTTCCCGACTCCAGCAGCAGCGCCATGCTGCACAGAGCCACGACCGAGGAGAGTTGGTGACTCACAAGGAGAACCGTCCGGCCGTCCA
>JAGWVZ010000014.1 GCA_018970625.1 Myxococcales bacterium
ACGCAACGTCATCCTGAGCATCGGAAGGTGTACCAAGGTCATTCTCACGGTCAGACACAGGGTCGATGGTAAGACCACCACGGATGTACACCGAGAAGTGCTTGGACAGGAACACTTCGCCGCGGATACCCACCTCGAATGCAAGGTCCATCGCAGACGTAATGATGTCTTCATTGGCGTCGTCAGCGTTCTCGCCGGTAGCCTTGGCACCGATCAGGCCCAGATTCAGTCCACCATAGCCTGCAAGAGTCGCCTGACGGCTGGTGGCGATTCGGTACTCACCCAGCAGGCTGATATCGAAGCGGCTCGCCTGAAGACCCGTCTTGTCGCCGCCATCCGGCTCGGTGCTCTCCGAGTTCAGGTTGCCACCAAAGGTCAGCTGCAGGCCTAGCGCCTCGGTAATGTAGTAGCGAAGACCAAGGCCTGTGGAGTTGGCGATGGTCGAGTCAACACCCACCGCGAACGTGCCTTCCTTGTTCGAGAAGGCGTCTTCGTCGGCAAACGCAGTGCCAGCGAAAGCGGTGGTAGCAGCGAGGGCGAGCGCGGGTACAAAAATGCGATTCATGTCAGACTCCTACACGTTGAGGATGTACACGGAAGGCCACCCACATGGCACCTTCCCGACGGACGGTACCTGACTCATAGACGCCGCGATCCACGCACGCAAATATTTCTGACCGATTTTTTTCGACCCCTCCGGCTGCCCGTCAAACTGACCAATCGGTCCGTATATAACTGAAATGATGGCAAAACCAGGGAGCGGCGTCACTTCTGCTCCTTCACCATGGCACCTGCCGCGCGTCAGGTGCCTTCACTCGCGCAATGCACCCCTTCCCGTTATCAGTCTGTTCCCTGTAGCATCGACACCTGGCACCCTCTGAAAAGGCACCCACTCGACTCGCAGCCATACCGGCACCGCCGACGCCGACCAGATGGGAACCTTCCGGGCTCCCCACAGCGGTGCAAGCGCGGCCGCTGGCTCGTCATCCAGCACCAGACAGTGCAGCCCTTCCCGCTCAATCACCACGTCAAACTCCTCAAACATATCGCGTGTCAGACGCGGATGCAGCAGGTCGCGCCACGCGACTGATCCACCTCGCACGCCGTGAAGCACGGACAGCGTCGCCGCACCGACCCGCGCAGCTCGTATCGAGCCACTGCCCTGAGACCTCAACCGACGTATCCCATCCAGAGTCGCCGCTGCCTGTATCAGCTGTTCAGGATTCCCCGCCTGCGCCGGATACATCAGTGCCCAATTCAACACGTCACCCATGGTCGCCGGCAGCGTCTCTCGCGTGTGCCCGATATCCAACAACGCCCTGCACATGCGTAATAACGCAACCAGATCAAGCACATGAGGCACCGCCGAACGCACCAGACCCGGGTCATTCGTTCGCAGGTCCTCGAGCCAGGCCTCGACCTCGCGCATACGCAACGGCTCGGGAAAAAACGGAGAGGTCGCCGTTTCCACCCTGCTCACCTCGCTCGACTGCACCTCCCGATGCAGGGCGCCCTCGACTTCGCGGCTGACGCGCCACCACCACGGCGCCGCAAAGGTGACCTGCACGAGCAGGGCGGCGGCGGTTCTGGTAGCGGCGTCCAGTACAGCACTCCCGTGAATCAGCCAGCCCACTCCGCAGACAATCCCCGCACCACCCAACAACCCCAGCTCCAGCGTCAACCAGCGAATACGACCTTCCAGAGCACCCATCCGGCGAGCCTCTGCCTCAAGCGCCTCGCGGCGCCGACGCATTCCGAGCTCGGAAAGCTGCCCTGCCCGCCACTCGGCCTCGATGCTCATCTGTCGCCCGGGCCATGCGTCCAGAAAAAACCGGGTACACACCTCGGCTGCTCTCGCCGTCCCCTTACCA
Organism: Myxococcales bacterium; assembly: GCA_018970625.1. The sequence goes on from JAGWVZ010000014.1 coordinate 1,872, forward strand.
AGCAGCAGACCGGCGCCCACCAACAACAGCAGCGCACCCACAATGCCTCCCCACTCCAGTGTGCGAAGCGGCATCGCCAGCCACGCGATACTCCACGGCACCTGACCCGAGGCCGTCACCGTCGCGACCAGAGCGGCCGCCCAACCCAGCCGCAGCGCACCAGCCAGAGAGAGACCAGCGAGACGATCGACGTTCCATGCGCCGGCGGTCTCTTGCAGCGAGACGGGATCCGGTTCTCTCCATGCCAGCAGCGCGGGTGCGAGGAGCGCGAGCTCCAGCCCCGGCGAAGGCACCGGAAGTGAGAGGGCGAGCGCGACTCCGACCAGCCAAAGCAGCGCGGCCGTCATCGTAAGCGACTGACGAATCGATGTGTTCATGTCCATTCCCCGGGTTTGTGCGTGAGTGCATGAATGCCTCGTCGACAACTTCGGAGATTCGTTGCGTAAAAAACGACATGCGCGCCGGGCAGCATGTCGATTTTTTCTCAACGGCGGATCATTCCACCCGCTCGGCGGCCGCGAGGGCCTGCAGTCGCGCATGTATCTCGTCGCGCGCCACGCGAAAATGCTGCAGACGCTCGTCGTCCGTCAGCACCTCGTGCTTGCGATCGGGGTCAGGCAGCGGCCAGTGCAGACGACGAGCAGCACCCAGAAACACCGGGCACACCTCTTCCGCACACAGCGTAATCACCAGGTCCACCGAAGCAGGATCAATGGTCTGAACCGACTTCGATACATGTGACGTCAGGTCGTAGCCCAGCTCAGCCATCGCCTTCACCGCCCACGGGTTCACCGACGATGGCATGGAACCAGCCGATTGCACTCGCACGGTGTCACCAAACACCAGTCGAGCCAGCGCATGCGCCATCTGCGACCTCGCCGAGTTTGCGACACACAGAAACAACACACCAGAGAAAGGAAAAGCGGCGACAGACATGACCTTCACGAAGCAGAAGTGGACTCAGCCGGAAACCACGAGCGGGTGCGATTCGCAAACGCGACCAGCGAGAGCATGACCGGCACTTCGATCAGAACCCCCACCACGGTCGCCAGCGCTGCGCCCGAAGACAGACCAAACAGACTGATGGCCACTGCGACAGCGAGCTCAAAGAAGTTCGATGTACCAATCATGGCCGCCGGCGCGGCGATATCGAACGGCAGACGCAACCATCGGGCTCCCGCATAGGCGATCGCAAAAATCCCGTAGCTCTGTATCAGCAGGGGCACCGCAATCAACGCGACCCGTTGCGGTTGTGCCGTGATCGTCTCGGCCTGAAATCCAAACAACAGCACGACCGTCGCCAGCAGACCAAGCATGGAACCGGGCTTCAATCGCTGTTCAAGCGCCGAGAGCCGCTGCGCCGAAAACAGTCGCCGCGTCAGAATTCCAGCAGCGAGCGGCACCACGACGAACATCACCGTCGATGCAATCAGCGTCTCCCAGGGCACCGTGATCTCGCTGACCCCAAGCAGGAATCCGGCGATAGGCGCGAAGGCGAAGACCATGATGAGATCGTTCACCGAGACCTGTACCAGCGTATAGTTGGCGTTACCGTTGGTCAGGTGACTCCACACAAATACCATGGCCGTGCAGGGTGCCACACCCAGAAGAATCATGCCGGCGATATACTCGCTCGCGTCCGCCTCAGGAACGTACGCGGCAAAAAGATGTCGGAAGAACAAAATCCCCAGGGCGGCCATGGTAAACGGCTTGATCAGCCAGTTCACCACCAGCGTCAGCGCCAGCCCTTTGGGCTTCTTCCCCACATCGCGCAGGCACGACGGGTCCACCTTGAGCATCATGGGATACACCATGAGCCAGATGAGCGCGGCCACCACCAGATTCACACGCGCAATCTCCATGCGTGCAACGGCCTTAAACGCTTCAGGTACTGCCAGGCCAAGGCCCACGCCCACAGCGATCGCGAGCGCTACCCAGACCGACAAAAACCGTTCAAAGTTCCCCATTTCTTACTGCTCCACGGCGGCATCCACCGCCTCGGTAACGCCGGCCGCCCGTTCGGCGAACAGCTCGCCCTTCAGGTCACACGCGAGCGCCAGCGTGTTGCTGATGGTTCCGAATTTTCGGATATTCCGGTGCATCAGCTGACAGCGAGCCACGCTCTCCTCGGTGTGCAGATGCAGCGCATAACGAGCCTGAATAATACGCGGCGGGCTGTCCTGTCGCTCCAGCTCGACACTGACTTCCGCCCTGCTCCACGTGAAGTGCAGCGTCTGCGAAAAGCGTTCCACGTTTTTTAGTACGCAGGCCGCCAGCGCGCTCGCCAGAAGATGCGCCGGCCCGGGGATGGCGTCTCCCATCTCTGCACTGCCATCAAATGGGATGTCCTGCTGCAGCGCATGGACGACCGCAACGCCGCCTGGCTGGTTGGTGCCCTGCACCTGGTAAAGCCGATTTGTCATACCTGACTCCGGTGGTTTGGTGAACGCTGGAGCTCAGAGCGCCGCAATCAGCGCCCGAAGCTGTTCAATCGCTGCTGGTTCAACGCAGTAACAAACCCGCGGCCCGTCAATAGCACCTCGAATCAGGCCGGCGTCCTTCAACTGTTTCAGGTGCTGCGAGACGGTTGACTGTGCGAGCGGGAGCTCGTCGACGATTTCTCCGCAGACGCACGCCTCGCGTCGCAGCAGCAGACGAATGATTGCCACCCGCGCCTGATGTCCTAACGCCCTGGCATAGCGGGCCAGCTGCTCATTGGCGGCGCTCTCGTCCACAGGTTCCGACGCAGACATGACAGGCGGAGGGCAACAGGGCGAGTCGCCTGTCACCTCTGGACAGCACGACTCGGCACGGACTGCAGGCGTGCCATTGGTGATTCGTATCGTGGACATCGCGGGTATCCTGATAAACGTTCATCGTCGATATACGATGAACATATCTTCCCCCGGTTGACCAGCATTCTGATACGTATGTTGTGCCCGTTTCCCTTCACCGTGCAGGCTCATGACGATCGTTCGCTCTGTCTTGCGATGGCTTGCCGTCGTCGCCTTTGTTCTGGTCGGCATCGCCCACTTTGTGTTCGAAGACTTCTTCTTGTCGATTATGCCGCCCTGGATTCCGTTTCACAGGGCGTGCGTGCTGCTGAGCGGGGTCGCCGAGATCGCGGGCGGCCTGGGACTCATACTGGAGCGCACGCGGCGGGCGGCAGCGTGGGGTCTGCTGGCGCTCCTTGTTGCGGTGTTTCCGGCGAACCTGTGGATGGCATTCACCGGGACCTGCCCCCAGGGGCTGGAATGCACACCTCTGGGCCTGTGGATGCGCCTGCCATTCCAGCTGGTATTTGCCGTGTGGATTGGGTTTGTCGGGCTCTCAAGCGGCGCCACGCAACGCTTGCGTTGAGCGAGCCAAGCAGACAGTATACCGGTCTTGCGTCGCGTTTGTGGCTCGCCTTTTAACCCCACTCCCCGGAGTTCCCTGTGGCAGATGTTTTTGTAAAGGAATCCCACAAGCTCGGCACCGCAACCGCGATTCAGCGTCTCGCATCGTTTGAGGGCATGCTGGCGAAGTATGGCATCAAGCCGGCGTGGAAGGGTAATCGCGCGGACATTAACGGCACCGGCGTAAAAGGCTCGATCACGGTGACCGACACCGACGCGACCGTGGAATTGTCACTTGGCATGCTGGCGCGCGCGGCGGGCATCAAGGCTGACAAGCTGACGGAGTCGATTCGTAAGCGCGTGCGCGAGGCGTTCGACGCTGCGTAGCGCGGTTCTTCGACAGGCTGGCGGGGACCCGAAAACAGGAATCATTGCTGGACTTGGCCACCACAGGTGGTAGGCACTTCGCGCCCTCGCTCCCGGCTGTACCTTCTGGTCGGCCCGTTCCCTTTGCCCAGTGCCGGTATCCCATGTCCGATTCGAACGCCCCTGTGACCTTTGCTACGATGGGGCTGTTGCCTGCCATTATCGAAACACTCAACGAGCTCGACTACGAAACGCCCACCCCCGTTCAGACGCAGACCATCCCGTTGCTCCTCTCGGGGCGCGACGTCATTGGTCAGGCGCAGACGGGCTCTGGCAAAACGGCTGCCTTCTCGCTCCCCATCCTCAGCCGTCTCAAGCCCGGCCAGCATGGGGTGCAGGCCCTCATCATGACGCCCACCCGGGAGCTCGCCCTTCAGGTGGCCAGCGCCATGGAGACCTACGCGCAGCGTTTGCGCGGGGTCAAGGTCGCCGCCGTCTATGGTGGAGCACCGATGGACCCGCAGATTCGCGCCCTGCACCGCGGCGTCGATATCGTCGTCGGCACCCCGGGCCGCATCATCGACCACCTTGAACGTGGAACCCTTAAACTCGAGAACGTACACTTCGCCGTGCTCGATGAAGCGGATCAGATGCTCAAAATGGGCTTCATCGAGGACGTCGAACACATTCTGTCGCATATCCCGACCGATTCACAGCGCGCCCTCTTCTCCGCTACCATGCCCGATCCCATCTATCGGATCGCCAAAAAATCGCTCCGCGAACCGGCCACCATCGACATCGAGTCCTCGGCAGAGACCATGCCGAGCATTGAGCAGCGTGTCATTCGCACCACGGAACGCGAGAAAATCGCCGCCCTGACCCGACTGCTCGAGACCGAATCCTTCGATGCCGCAATCATCTTTGCCCGCACGCAAGCCCGAGCCGCCGAGGTCGCCGAGAGTCTCATCACGCTCGGTTTCACCGCCGAGCCGCTGCACGGTGGCCTGAATCAGGCCATGCGCGAGCGGGTCATCTCCCGGCTTCGTTCGGGCGCCCTGCGCATCGTCGTCGCCACCGACGTCGCCGCCCGCGGCATTGACGTGGACCGCATCACCCATGTCATCAACTTCGATATCCCATTCGATGTCGAATCGTATGTCCACCGCATCGGTCGCACCGGCCGCGCCGGCCGCGAAGGCATCGCCTACCTGCTGGTGAATCCGCCCGAGCGGCGCATGCTCATGTCGATCGAGCGCTTCATCAATCAGCGCCTGACCATCGTCGACCTGCCGGGACCTGCCGACGTCGCTCGTGCGCGCGAAGAAGCATTTCGCGCACGCATCGTCGAAGCCCAGAACGACAAAGACATGGATTTCTATGCCAGCGTCGTAACCCGATGGGCCGAACAGCTTGAGCTTGACCCCGTGCGCATCGCCGCCGCCGCGATTCGCCTGGCGACCGGTGAAAAATCATTCGTTCCGCCGCCACCGGCACCCGCGCGCGTGGTCCATCCGAACCGTGCCTACAACGAGGCACCTCCCGCACGCGGGTTCAAGGATAGCCCTCCACCCCGGGACCGACGCGAAGCGCCGCAGGAGCGCCGCCCGGTCGGCCGTCTGGATGACCTCGACACACGACCTGTGCAGGGCGGTCGTTCGTTCGACGAGCGCCCCTATGACTCACCGCCACCTTCGTTCGACCGGGGACCGCGGCGCAGCGGCGAAGTCGAACCCGGAATGGTCCGGATTTTCCTGAGCGCAGGCCGGCAGAACGGTGTGCGCCCCCAGGAAGTCGTCGCTGCCATTGCCGGGCAATCCGGCATCACCGGCCGCGATATCGGCTACATCGATATCCATGACCGTGCCACCTACGTCGATATCCGACAGGATGTGGTCGACAACGTCGTTGGGCTCGAGCAGATCGACATCGGAAACCGCCGCGCTGTCATCCGTGTGGCGCGGCCCGACTCGCCACCACCGCAGTCCGACCGGCGTGCGGGTGGCCCCCCGCCCAGATTTGGGAACGGCGGACCTCGCGGTGGCTCGCGCGGTGGCTACAACGACGCACGCGGACCGCGCAGCCGTCGCTGACAACTGCGCCTGGCAAGCGCGCGGGCCCTTCCGTTACCTGGCAGCGCCCCGCTGATCCCACGCACCACAGCAAACTGGTAAATCACACCCGCGAACCGGCACGCCGCACCGTTTGCCTGTGTGGCGTACGCCCGATTGGCGACGCCCCTCATCGCCTCCGAACCACTACCACGTGCCCGTATTGGGCATGCTGAGCCATGGTTCCGCAGGTGGTAGCGCAGGGCCGTCCTGCAAAAGCTCGACCGAGATGTCATCCGGCGAACGTACGAACGCCATTCGTCCATCGCGAGGCGGACGAAGGATGGTAACGCCCATGGACTGTAGTCTTGCGCAGGTGTCGTAGATGTTGGGTACAGCGAAGGCCAGATGCCCAAAGTTTCGGCCGACGCTGTACGGCTCCGTCTGATCCCAGTTATGGGTCAACTCGACTTCCGGTTGACCAGGCGCTGTGGCCAGAAAAACCAGCGTAAACCGGCCAGATTCATAATGAGAACGTCGGGTCTCGACCAGACCGAGCTTGTTCACAAAGAATTCGAGCGCGGCGTCGAGGTCGCGAACGCGCACCATCGTATGCAGAAATCGCATGGTCAATCCGGGTCAGGCAGGCGGGGAGTCGTCACATGATGGTCGATGACGGGCACTCGGCTTCTGGTGGCATGTTCGCGTGAATCCATCGCCTGTGTGCAAAAATGTAGATTTTCTCATTCCGGCTGTCACAAAGGTCCTGACGAGCGCCCAATACGCCCGTAATGAGTAGCCTGCTCGCGAGCCAGATAGCGAAAACGCGTCTGGTGTCATGATGTTTGTTCAGGGCCTGAGCCAGTTGGAGTTGAGATGCGCTATTTAATCGCTCTGTTGAGTCTCGTGTTTATGCCCGCCGTGTCGTTTGCACATGACACCGCCAACCCCTGCACCTGCGGTGAAGGTTGTGATTGCTCAGGCGGTTCATGCAGCTGCGGGTGTGGTGGCGAAGGTCACGCCGAAGGTGGACATGGCGAACACGGCGCGGCTGACTCGGAGTCGGCTGCGTGTGGTTGCGCAGAAGGTTCATGCGACTGCGGTGGCGCTGAGGGCACCGCATGTGGTTGTGCGGACGGCACCTGTGACTGCGCAGATGGTTCATGTGACTGCGGTGGGACCGCATGTGGTTGTGCGGACGGCACCTGTGACTGCGCAGATGGTTCATGCGGCTGCGCCGGTGACGGTTCGGCCGCGTGCGACTGTGGCGGCTCGACATGCTCGTGCGGCCAGGGCGGCGCAGCTGAGCCCCAGAGCGAAGGTACATCGTGTGGGTGCGGACCAGAGTGCAGCTCATGCGCGGCCGGAGAACCCTGCGGCTGTGGTTGCTCCCACGGTGAAGAGTAATTCGCTGTCAGGGAGTTACTGCAGTCATAGGTGCCGTTTTCCTGTTCGCGAAAGCGAATTTCGCCGGTAATTTCCCGATAGTTTCTTGTCGTCGAAACTGGATTCATCCACTTCGCCTGAGCTCTGCATGGCTCGAGTTATCTCGGGCGACAGGCGAGCTTTCGATGTTCTCTTCGCGGCGTTATGGCCGTCTGTGCACCGTTTTTGTCTGACTTTACTTGTCGAAGAGGCCGATGCCGATGATGCGGCGCAGCTGGTCATGGAGAAACTGTTCGTTCAGGCGCATCGCTACAATCCTGAATATCCGGTGATGGCGTGGGCTCTGTCCATTGCTCGTTGGGAGTGCAAAACGATCCTGCGGCGCCGCACCCGGAGCCGCACCGGGCCATTATTCGATACACAGACGCTTTCTGACCAGAGTAACCTGGCAGAGCGCTCCGAACTTCAGGAGGCGCTGATGTGGGCTATTTCCGAATTATCTGCCTCTGATCAGAAGGTAATTCTGGAATCCTTCTGGACAGACGAGCTGAACCCGACCCGTGATGCTGCTTTTCGCAAGCGAAAACAGCGCGCCATGGAGCGATTAAGAAAGGTGTGGAGGCAGCTTTATGGTGACTGATTCTCGCTCACCAGATGCAAGATATCGCGCGCAAAGCGCTGTACGGCGGGCCTGGGAATGGCAACAGGCTCGAATGGCGTCCGTAGGTACGCTACCGGTTTTGGGCATCTGCATATCGATGATGCTGATTTCCGGCAGAACGCTGCAAATCATGACGATTGGTGCAGGACTGGTCGCTGCCGTCTGGCTGGCCCTCTTTCTGGGCCGAGAATTCAGACGCGGGGTATTGCCGGGCCTTGCCGCTGGATTTTTCCCCTTGTTTATGGCCACCGGTGCCGAAATGGTGTGGCATTCCTGCTCAGCAGAAGGGTGTGTTTCGTGGTGTGTTCCTGCCTGTATTGCCGGAGGCGTCACCGGTGGAGCGCTTTTGTCATGGTCGGCGCGACGTCGAGAGTGGCCACTGGCACAAATGCTGGTCGGTGGATGGATCTCCATTCTGTGCGGAGCTCTCGGTTGCTCATGCGTTGGCTACAGCGGGATCGCGGGGATGCTGGTCGGCCTGGCGGTTCCAACAGCACCCGTGCTCATTCAGTATGCCCTCCGCCCTGATACGTCCGGTTGAATTCACCGCAGTGCCCGAAAACGAATCTGGGTTCTGAAGTAGCAAATTGGCGGTGGTTTCAGCGATGACATGTGTCCACAAACACCTGTCAGCTACGCCGCCGCGAGCCCCATCTCTGCGTTCACCCGCACCGAACGCGAATCCACTCAGTCTGCGTTCACCGCCACTTCCGAATCATCGAAAATCGACCACTCCATGGTCTGCGTATTTCCGTCGCGCAACAGACGTACCGTCAGCGTATCAGCTCCGGGTACAGCCTCCCATATCTGCATGAATTGCTCGGGAAAGAGCACTTCCTCCCCGTTCACCGACAGAATGATATCACCGGGAGAAATGCCTGCCTCGGTCAGAAATTCACCCGACTCCCGGATGGACTGCACCTGCAATCCCAACAACCGGCCGTCGATGCGGCCGGGCACGAGCTCCACGGCCGCGAGCAGCGCGTGTGGGCCGCGCTGCAGGAAGGACAACACGAACGAACGCTTGAGCTCTCCACTCTCGGTGAGCGCCGACTCCGGAGCCGTCACAACCAGCGGCAATACAGGCACGCCCTCTGGGACGATGGGCGTGTTCAGACTGCCATCAGCGATCATGACCATGGGCGCGTCGTCTGACTCGGCGCGTGCCATCAACTCAAGCAGCGCCGCCATATTGGCCTCGTCTTCATCTACACCGGTCGGAGAGGTTTGCCCCCAGTCGTCCCCCATGCCCTGAGCCGCCATTTGCTCGAACGACGGCGCACAGGCGGAAGAGAGCACCACAGAGAGAACGGCGGGCAAATACAGCTTCATGACCATCCTGTACGTCAAAGCGGCACGCGAGACAGCGCAAACGTACATGTAGGTGTAAAGCGGCGACGTACCGCGGTCAAACTTTCAGAGCGCCCATGCCTGACCAACGCGAACCCCCAAACAGGTTCGATGGCTGCGCATGTTCCCCGAAACTGTGAACGAGAACGCATTCTTCAGGTGTGAACACGCCGGCGCTGGTGATAAACAACGAAGCATTCACGTTCCGTTACAAGGTTCAGTGAAGCGCGAATGGAAACGCGACCGCGACTCGGGACAGTACAGCTGCTCGATCCGTAAAAGAAGAAGCCGGGTCCATCAGGGTTTGCAATGCCTTCCGCTGCGCAGGGAAGGCACCTTCAGCGAGCTGCACGTCAGGTATCACCAGCTCAACGCCGCGCGCCCGAAGGGTTCTCGCCATGACCACCTCCCACATCCGGGGCAAGCCAACTCCCTGCACATCGCGAACGAGCGCCAGCGCGGCTTGCCACGCCTCCAGGGCGGCTCTGGGATGACGACCAGCCAGCATCCAGCCCCGATACCAGTGCAATATCGCCCAGCGCAGCCCGACACCGGTGGACCACTCCGAACGAGCGCTCACGTAGGCGCGGACCAGCTCGTCGGGCAGTTGAAACGCAAGCCAGCGAACGGTCGCAAAGTGCAGTTCAATCAACTCGGCATCGTCTTCCCGTGCGATCGCACTGATGGCGACCGGCTCCAACGGCAGCCCAGCCTGCTCAAACAGAGCGCTCACGGTCGCGACGGAGGGCTGCGGCTGATCCATGGTGGCCATGATGTGCCAAATGGTGAGACGTTTCGTCCAGACGTCCCTGCCCGACACCATCGAAGCGGCCACCCTGGGGCAAAGCTCTCGACGGGCGTGATCCAGCGTTTCCATGGCGCTCTGCAATCTTCCCTGGCAGGCTTCGACATGAGCTCGCAGCGCCAGCAGCGCCGCCCTGCGTTGCACTCCCAGGGCGCTCACCACAGACAGGCCGTCTTCCACGGCTTGTGCAGCACCATTCCAGTCGTAGAGGTCGATGGCGAGCTGCGCGCGACAGACGTCGGCATAAGCGACCAGACTGGGAAGACGTTCGCGCCATTCATCGGACAGTCGCACAAGCCCTCGAAGGGCTGAGGACTCCTGTGAACCCGCGTCGGCGCCCTGCATCGCCTGCTCCATCCGCTGCACAATGCGCAGCGCAGGATCGTCCAGTTGAACATCGTGGCGACCCAGCCATTGCACAAGCTGTTGACTCAGCTCTGGGTCTGCATCGGGCAAGACAACGTACTCGTGAGCAGCCCGAAGCAACGCGCGCGGCCGCTCCTCGTCCTCGGCCATCGCATCTGCCACCTGCAGCAGGGCATGCGCCGGAAACGCCGAGTCGTCCGTCTGCATCGTGGCTGCTACCAGCGACACCCACTCGTCGCCCGTCACCAGACCCGGGTTATCAAACGCACGAAGCCAGGCATCAAGCGCGGTCAGATCGTGTGCATCATACAGACAGCAGCGACCCAGACCGCTCTCACGCATCACCTGATTCGCGTGCGGGTCACCAAACCGGGCTTCGGTCCACAATCGGGCCAGCGCGGCCCCCCACTGGCCATTCGTCTCTTGCGGCGACATGGCGCGGTAACTCACGCGAGCCCGTTTCCAGGCAAACGAGTGACTGGCGAGCGGTCGGCATTGCCTGTCGAGCCAGATCGAGACCTCGTCGCGGGTAACGACCTGACCAGGCCAGTCCATCGAAACATGCACGTTTGCGAGTCGCTGCTGTGGCAGGGAACGCAGCGCCAGACCCAGCGCACGCGCTGCAAGCTCGAACCCTGGCGTGCCGCTCCCGCCCCAGCTGGCCACACCGACAGCGCCGAGCGGAAAACGCTGCAAACCCCGTAAATCCTGTGCCTGAATAGAAGCAGGAGGGGCCGCGGGCAATGCATGCACACCACCCACGACCAGAGCGACAACAGACTCGACCGCGCCAGCGGGTCCATGGGGTGCGGGTTGCAGACACAACGTGATGGTCCACTGTTCGGCTGACGAAAGGCGGTGCACCGGCCTCAACGCCACACCTGACGAGGATTCAATGTCGACGCTCGGCGCTGGCGATACAGATGGAGCTGTCGGTGGCACGGCCGACGTATCAGCGGGCACAACCCGGCCTTTCCGAACCGGCAACGACGCCACCGGAGCAGGTCTGGCGCGGCTCGGCCCTGCTACGTCTCGAACCGAGGCTGTGGCAGGGCGTTGCACGACCGGGGCGCTGCTGCCTCGACCAGCCGTAGCCGCCGTTCCAGAGGAGCTCCTGCTCGTACCCGGCATGGTCGTATCCATGCGCGAGGCCATTGGAGCCACACGTGCCGACGCCGCGAGCTGCTGAATCAACCCCTGCGCTTCGACGGACGACACCCCCATCGATGCCACACGCCGCGCAAGTCCATGCACGCAGTCCTGTCGATAACCGTCCGTAATGTCCTTGCGCAACAGAAACGTGAACGACGGCTCGCAACGGTCCGAAGGAGGACGTGCCGCAAGAATTCCCTCGCGCCGCTGCAGCGTCCACCCGAGCACGACTCCGATGAACACTTCGGACCATACGGCAGCGCTCTGAACCGACTCTGTGAACACCTCTTCCAGTGACGCCTGCCACGCGGGCAACGTACCCAGAAACTGTGTGCGCAGATGAGTGACTTTTTGTTCGGCCCATGGACCACTCAGGCATACATCGCGCGCAATCAGCGTCAGGACCGACTCCCACGCCTCCTCAATCAGCGGCGGCCCCCATGGCAAAGCCAGAACAGGCGCTGCGTGGCATCTTGCAGCATCTGTGAAGCCATGGCGCTTCAACTCTCCCACCAGCTGACCATACGCGGGTGACAATGCCTTGCCTTCCTCAAGCGCCGTGCGAGCTTCGGCGTTCATCGAGCGTGCGCGTGCTTCCTTCAGCAACGACCCGAGTTGCGCCAGATTCATGTTGCCATTCGTGCGACATGATTCCCGGCTGATTTGATACAGCAGATCGGATGGGTGCATATTTCGTCAGTTGTGTTCAGCGCTGCCTCAAGCTCTTATCATACCGAATACCCCCATTCAATCCTTTCGCCGGTAAAATGCAGGCGAAGCATATGCATGCGCAATTTAAATCCCTTATTCTCAACCATTTATTTTGTATTCGTGCGAATCAGTTGTCGCACTTCCGGGTACATTCGCCATTGCACAAAATGAAACCTCGATTCCTTCCGTACACTTCCGTCACTCGATACGACCTCTGAAACCTGTCTTTCCGATGTCGTTTGCCAGCAACAGACCCCGCTGCATTGCAGCAGGGTGACTACACACAGCACCAGCGCAGGCTCACCCGCGACGTGCACGTGTTTCCAGCCACCAGCCAGAATATCACCCACCACCGTTTGTGCGAATCCACACACAGCGTCGGTACTCCACTGAGGATCCAGCAGCAAAGGACCCTGATAGTCGCAGGCCGTCACACACCCACCCGGCAGAGATTCCAACTGTGAACGCCCCCAGTGCTCAACCGGATGGTTCGACACATTCAGGAACTGTGCAGCCGTCATCGCTCTCCTCCGGGACTGGTACGGGTCGTGTGCCCGGTAAAACGGTCGCGACGCTGCGTCGTTATCCCACCGGGCGGTGCGGTGCGTATCAGAGTTCCTGCCATCACGACAAGCGACCTCGCGGTGGGGCTTACAGGCAAGTACGCGACAGCGTCGCTCTGCCATTCAGCGTATGACCTGACAGGACGCACGGCCTTTTTTACTGAACACAGAATCAGATACCGGGCCCACAATAATCCACCACTCCGCCCTCAAAGCGTGCTAAGGCGCGTCGCACGTCTCCGCCGTGCACCTTCACGCCCTCTCGCTCGACATGACCCAACAGTCTATTGTCTATGTTCCCTTCGGGCAGGCAGAGAAGCTGAAGTCTGACCTGCACACCTGGTACGGTTTCCCGATGCCATTTCTTGAGCAGTTCCGGTACTGGCAACGTCCCGACTCGCTGGCTGTGGCCATTACCCCGCGCGACTTTGAGCCGCCCGCCGACCTGCCCTTCGAGGCGCTGGGGATGCTCCTGCTGCGCTCGGACCGGGATTTTCGTGCAGTCAGCACGGCCTTCATCAGAAAATTCGGTCATCTGGCGACCGTGCGGGTGCTGCGTCCCACAGGCGAAGCGCTGGAAGATTACCTGCACGGGCGCACCCGGCCCTGGCCCGACGAGGACCCGGCATCCCGTTCGTTCGTGCTCGTGATGGGCAAGGACGGACCCCTTGGCCGCGCGATCTGGCGGTTCATCGACGGACAACTCCATCTGGAGAGTGAACTCCCGAAGCAGTACCGCCCTGGGGTCGCCATACCGCTGGATGACGAGCTCGATCAGGAGCTACATCGTTGAGCGGCCCAGCTTTCTGATCCTGTAACGCTTACGAGAACGCCACAGCCTGTTCGGGCAACGCCCTGCTCCTGCCTCTCTGTTGTTCCCCGATTTCGAACCATGACGTCCCCCACCTATCGTCCCGAGACAGTCGCGGTGCACGGAGCTGCTCCGCAGTCCCATGCCATGAACGCGGTTACCGTTCCGATTGTTTGTTCTGCCACCTTTCCATTTGAGAGCTTTGAAGAGGCTCAGGCGGTTGTCGAACGACGCAGCGATCGGCACGACTACAGTCGTTATGGAAACCCCACCGTTCGGCAGGCCGAACAGCTCATCGCGGCGCTCGAAGGAGCCGATGACTCGGTGCTCTTCAGTAGTGGGATGGCGGCCCTCACCGCCGTGCTCATGACCTTCACCGGCGTGGGAGCGCACGTGGTGCTGCTGACAGAATGTTATCGGCCCACCGAGCAGCTGATCCGCGATACCATGGCCCGGTTTGGCGTCGAATGTACACTGGTGCCGGGTACCGACCTGCAGTCGGTAAAGAACGCCGTGATTCCCGGCCGTACCCGACTCCTGATGCTGGAAGCGCCAACGAACCCTCATCTGCGTGTCGCTGATCTACAGGCGCTGGCCGAGTGGAAACGAACCGTCAAAGGTCTGCGGATGGTGGTGGATGCGACGCTGGCGACCCCTTACAACATGAAGCCGCTGGAGCTCGGTGCCGACATCGTCGTGCAATCGGCTACCAAGTTTCTGGGCGGTCATAACGATCTGCTGGCAGGTTCAGTGGCTGGGCGTGTCGGGCTCATGCAAGCGGTCCGGGACGTACGCGGACGTACTGGAGCCGTCGCGGACCCGCATTCTGCCTACCTGCTCGTGCGGGGTATCAAGAGCCTGGCACCGCGCATGCGACAACATAACGAGAGCGCGCTGAACATCGCGTCGTACCTGGAATCATGCCCACAGATCAAACGGGTCTGGTATCCGGGTTTGGCATCGCACCCGGATTTTCACATGGCGTCCCGTTTACTTGGCGGTTTCGGGGGCCTGCTGTCATTTGAGCACACCGGTGATCTGGAGTTTACGCGGGTGTTCTGTAATTCTCTGAAGCTTGTGCAGCTCGCCGCTTCTCTGGGTGGAGTCGAGAGCCTGTGTCATCCCCCGGCTCTTTTCAGTTACTGGGATCTGCCTCGCACGGAACGCGAGCAGCTGGGAATGCCCGACAGTCTCATTCGACTCTCGGTGGGTCTCGAGAGTGCCGATGACATCAAGGCGGACCTGACTCAGGCGCTCGAAAAGGCAGCCATGGCGACCGCCTGAGGATCGTCCTCCTCCCTGGAAAATGCGTTTTTCATGCAGCTCATCCTTACCTTTGATCGCGGCACACTGTTGATTGAGCCCACCGCGGCCGCGGCTGAACTACCCATGCCCGATGGCGTACTGTGGGACGACCGGGTAAGACGATGGCGAGCGCCTGCACTTTATTATCGGGACATCTTTGCAGCGCTCTATAAGCGTTCCCTCACAGGGGAGTTTCAACTCGAAGACAAGGCCCGGGCCTACGAGGAGCTGCACCTGGATTTTCTGCAACATCGAGAGGCAAGACCCTATCAGAACGAGGCCGTGCATGCGTGGAATCGTGCCGGACGAAGGGGCGTTGTTGTGCTCCCCACAGGTGCCGGAAAATCGCACGTTGCTCACATGATGATGCAGCAGGTTGGGCGATCGACGCTGATCGTTGTGCCCACGCTCGACCTCATGCACCAGTGGCAGGCAGGGCTCGAGAAAGGGTTCAGGCTCGAGCGGGTGGGGCTGCTTGGTGGCGGCGAACACGACCTGCAGCCCGTTACGGTGACCACCTATGACAGCGCAGCCATCCATATGGAACGATATGGTGATCGCTTTGGATTATTGATCTTTGACGAGGTGCACCATCTGCCCGGGCCGACGTATCTGCAGGCCGCACGCATGAGCCTCGCGCCGTTTCGGCTGGGACTCACGGCCACGCCCGAACGACAGGATGGCCGCGAACAGGTGTTGCAGGATACGATTGGAACAGTCGTATATCGTCGAGATATTAAAGATTTATCGGGCGACTGGCTGGCCGACTACGATACCGAACAAATCGCAGTCTCACTGACCGACGACGAATATCATGCGTACGTCACCGCCCGTGAATGCTATAAAGACTTTATTCGGAAAAATGGAATTCGATTCGATTCAGCCGATGGGTGGGCCACATTTCTTCAACGGGCAGCTGCTTCACGTGAGGGTCGCCTGGCGTGGAAAGCATGGCGCGCTCAAAAACGCCTCTCCTATACCTCGGAAAATAAAATCGCGCTCGTAGAAGAGCTCGTTACTCGACATGCCACCGAGCGCGTGATTGTCTTCACGGCCGACAACGACACCGTCTATGCCATTTCACGCCGACTGCTGGTCCCCGTCATTACCCACCAGACACCGACCCGCGAACGTCGAGAAATTCTGGATCGGTTTAATCAGGGTATTTATCAGGTTGTGTGTACGTCAAAGGTACTCAACGAGGGCGTTGATGTACCGGAAGCCAGCGTGGCGATTGTACTGAGCGGCTCGGGTTCGGTGCGAGAGCACGTGCAGCGACTGGGCCGCATCTTGCGAAAAAGCGGTGATAAGCGCGCTACCCTTTATGAAATTGTAACCCGAAATACCTCGGAGGAGTTTGTTTCGGAGCGGAGGCGCGATCACGATGCTTACCGCTGACCTGCTGCGCACCACCATTCGCAAGGGTGAAATTCGGCCCACGTGGATCGACACCACGCGCCCCCAGTGGCTGACCCGGGCCGAGGAGCTCTGCGCGATATACGAGCGAGGGCTACATGAGCGCAGATGTGATATCGAAGAACAAATGGACGACCTGCTGGCGGATGACCGCAGCCACATGGTGAGCAAGGGATTTGCGAAATTACTGGATGACCGCGCCGTCTGGGAAACAGCGAGCCCTCTGGAACCATCCGAATTGCGACGCATGGTCTTTGAGCGCGCCGCCGCCTGTCACCCGGTAAGCGCCACACCAGGCAACACACGTACGTGGCGCGGCACGGTTCTTCAGGAGGTCGCGCGTGAGACCGGCATGACGGTCGAGGCCATTGAGCAGGCGTTTTATGCGGATCTGAAAGACGAACAACGCATGGTCTCCTATAAACCCATGGCTCCCCGCGATCTGCTGGACCGCTATAATCTGGCGCTGGCTCAGGGGGTGCTCCTTCGCGCGCGTGAAATGCGGCTCCATGTGGCCGTCAGTCGCCCCCAGAAACTACGCCAGTTATTTCGCTGGTTGAAATTTCATCAGCTCATGCATCGGGCCAAACGCGTGAGTGCTTCACGCTGGGATATTGTCATTGACGGTCCC
>JAGWVZ010000015.1 GCA_018970625.1 Myxococcales bacterium
ACGCCATCGTCGGTGAAGCCCAGAATCCTGTCGGCGAGGGTCGTGGTTACCAGCGAGAGGTCGCCCGGCGCTGGAAGAGCCGAGTCACCGTAGGAGCGTCCGAGTCCCCGAAACAGGTGGGCAGGGCGTCCAACGCGTTCGAGGTCTTCGGACAGCACCTCCTGAGCCGCCACGCCCCAGCGTCCCCAACCTTCGACCCACTGCTGGTCGTTGCGCGAGCGGGGGCGTACATCTGCGGGGAGGTTCATGACGATTCATCAGGCGTGTGGGTTGCAGGGTGGTTGGCATACCACCAACGCGGAATCAACGGTAGACGTGGGGGTGTCATTCGGTTGACTGCGTAGGGGTGTCCCCGTTTTATCCGGCAGGCGAGGGGCGTACTGCCGCCCTGCAAAGCGTCGCGCTGATTATCCGGCGAGGCAGCCGGGGAATGCGACGATATTGTCCGCAGCGGAGGTGGCGCAAGGCGCGAGGGCGTCGGCATCCATGAGCTGAACGGCCATTCGGAGCGCGGCCATCTGCCCGGGAGCAACGCGCATGCGACGCTGTGTCACCCAGCCCAGGTCACCACCGTCTCGCTGCATGCGCATTTCCAGCGTGGCCTGCACACCGGGGGCCGCAACCTGAACGAGTTCAATGCGGGTGCCGGTCTCATCACCGTCGAGGTATCCAAGCGTCTTTTCGAACACAGAGGCGCCATGAGTCGGGGTCAAGCAACGACTCGGAGTTGATAACCAATTTCAATTTGGTGTCAACAGGCACTTGCATCCGATTTGCCCATACTGCCGGGGCAGTCCGAACGAATCGGCTTGTTTCAGGCGGTCCGGTTTGCGGTGGTGGCGCCGGCTGCGATGGAGAGGGGGCCAGCGAGGACCTTCCGCACCTCGTCGACGTGCTCCTGCTCTTCGCTGATGAACTCTTCGATCCAGAGCTTGGTGCCGAGGTTGGCGGCGTCGCCAACTTCCCATGCGGACTCCCAGGCTGCGAGCGCGGACTCTTCAAGCGCGAGCGTGTTCTTCAGCATGGTCTCGAGGTCGGTAGCCGGCAAAATGGTAGCGGGCTCGGCGGTGGGAACACCACCCAGTGCGGCGATCTTTGCGCTCACCGACTCGGCATGGTCACGGGCCTCTTTGCTGCCGTCGTGGAAGAAGTCCTGATAGACTGGCCGAAGGGCGCCTGTGACGAGCACAGAGTAGTGCATGTATTGAATGATGCCGGCCAGCTCCCACGAAAGGACGGTGTTGAGGCGGGCGATGAGTTCGGTCTTGGTAGCCATTTGCGGGTCTCCAGCTTGAATTTGCAGGGTGGGAACGACCTTTCAGGTCGCCCACCGGCGTGTGCAACGTGCGAAATCATAACCCCGCAGCCGGGGGCCGTCAACCATCCCGATCCGAATTTTTCAACAAAATCAGATGTTTGCAATCGAACATCAATTTCAATTCACCGGCAACGGCGCCGCTGCAAGCGCATGTGCCCAGCGCTTCGACCGTTTCGACACCGGGTGGACATGGCACAGCCGAGCGCATGAACTGAACATGATGTTCAGCGACCGGTTTCTGCTCTCTGGAGTGAGTCCCCACGACTCAGCGCGCGACAGGCAATCGCGGCGACGTATCAGGGGCTGGTGATGGCCAGGGTCCAGTTGCCAGAACTGGAGCTGAAGCCATCGACCACGATGAGGATCTGTTGCCCGGCCGTGATGGTGGCCGAGACCGATGAAGCGACACCAACCGCGTCGTCATTGCACGCGAGCTGCGTCCCTGTGCAGCTGCCGTCGCTGGCGTTGCGAATGTAAAGCAGGGTGTCGTACGAGGAGCCGGCCAGACTGAAGGTCCACGAGCCTGTGCTGGGCGCGACCCAGACGAGTCGTTCATCGGGTGCAGCTCCTCCGCCACAGGAGCCTGACTCGGAGTTGGTGCGGCCAACCGTGGTGCCGGTTGCGACGGCCGCGCCGGTTCGCGAGGCGAGGTCGCGCGCTTCGCAAGCGAGGAAGCCGGGAGGTCTGGTGCAGTTGGTGCGGCAGCGAGAACCTTCTGCGTTGGAGTTATCGGGTCCCAGGTCGCACTGTTCGCCGGCTGCGGGCTGAACGAAGCCATCGCCGCAGACCGGAAGCGCGCACGCGACGGTGCAGCCGTCGGTGTTATCGGCGTCACCGTCGTCACAGGCCTCGCTGCCCTGCACGATGCCGTCGCCACATCCGGGCACACGACATGCAGTGGTGCATGTAGCGCCGGGGCCATCGCTGTTTCCGGCGCCCTCGTCGCAGGTCTCGAAGGCAGAGCGAGTGCAGGTGATGGTGTTAAGCATCTCGGACGCGCTGCAGTTGTCGCTGGAGTAGGTGTTGGTGGACGCGCCACAGACAAACCCGACGCATTCCCAGTTGTAGGCGTGCGGCATGGACGTGTCGCTTTCGCCGGCGCCGCCACCCCAGGTGACGGTGACCGCGCGATCGAATCCGAGTGCCTGACAGATCCCGTGTTCCTGAGCCGCACCATTGGCCGAGACGTCGCAGGGCGAGGTGAAGCAGCTGCTGCCGTCGTCACAGACGCGCCCGGTGACCCCGAACGGGTTGGTGACGGTGGGGCTCGAGAAGCTGCGGTTCTCTTCGAAGATGCTAACGATACCGTCACCGCAGCGGGGCCGCTGGCAGGTGTTCAGGCACGCGTCGGCGTTGCTTCCGTTGCCGTCGTCGCAAACCTCGGAGCCTTGCACGACACCGTCGCCACACTGGGGCAGCAGGCAGTTGTTGCTGCAGCCGTCATTGGCGACCGTGTTGCCGTCGTCGCACTCTTCGGCGGTGCCGGGCTGTAACACGCCGTCGCCGCAACCGGGCGCACGACAGAGGTTGCTACAGCCGTCGGTGTTGATGGTGTTGCCGTCGTCGCACGCTTCGCCGGTGTCGCGGGTGCCATCGCCACAGCTGGCGCGCAGGCAGTCGCGGCGGCAGGCGTTTGCGGTGGTGTCGCTGTTGGCAGCGCCGTTGTCGCACTGTTCGCCAAAATCGGCCTGCACAACGCCATCACCGCATTGCGGTGTGAGGCAGGCCGAGCAGCCGTCGCCATTGACGAGGTTGCCGTCGTCGCACTCTTCGCCGGCCTGCAGCACGCCATCTCCACACCCGGGGGTGCGGCAGTTGTTGCTGCAACCGTCGGTGTTGTTGGTGTTGGCGTCGTCGCACAGCTCACCCGTGTCGCGGGTGCCGTCGCCGCATGCGGCTCGACGACAGTTGGTGCGACACGCGTTGGCGGTGGTGTTGGAGTTGAGCGCGCCGTTGTCGCACTGCTCACTGGCCTGCACGATGCCGTCGCCGCAGAAGGGGGCAGCGCAGGCGGTGGTGCATCCATCGGCGTTGTTGGTGTTTCCGTCATCGCAGGCTTCACCGGGGTCCACGATGCTGTCGCCGCATCGGGCTGCCAGACAGGTGGTGCGGCAGGCGGCACCCGGCGCGTTGCTGTTTGCGGCTCCAGCGTCACATTCTTCGTCGATCTCGCGAATGCAGCTGATCGTGTTCAACATCTCGGACGCAGAGCAATTGTCGGATGAATAGGTATTCGTGCTCGGACCACAGACGAAACCGGCGCATGTCCAGTTGTAGGCGTGCGGCATGGAGGTGTCGCTCTCACCGGCGCCGCCACCCCAGCTGACGTTGACGGTTCGGTCGTAGCCGAGCGCCTGACAGATGCCGTGTTCGACGGCGTTGCCGTTGGTGGAGAGGTCGCAGGTGCCGAAGCAGGTAGAGCCGTCGTCACAGACTCGTCCTGTCACGCCGAAGGGGTTGGTGACGGTGGGGCTGTTGAAGGTGGTGGTCTGTCGGAACGCGCTCACGACACCATCACCGCAGGCCGGCTCGACACAGCTGTTGCGACACAGATCGGTGTCGTCGTCGTTTGCGTCGTCACATTCCTCATCGCCCTGCACCACGCCGTCGCCACACTGAGGGGCGAGACAGTTATTGCTGCACCCGTCGTCGTTCACCCGGTTCGCGTCGTCACAATCTTCACCGGAGTCGACAATTCCGTCGCCGCAGCGTGGCAGCGTGCAGTCGAGGCGGCAGGTGTCAGCCACGTTTCCATTGGCGTCGCCCTCGTCACACTCTTCGCCCACGATCCCTTCGCAGGTGATCTCGGCCAGCATCTCGTAGGTGTCACAAGGCGGGGTGGCGAGCGGAGCGGCGCCGTCGATGCAGCGGAACGCGACGCAATCCCAGTTGAAGGCGCGCGGGGTCGCCGCTGCGGCGGCGCCACCGCCAAGACCGTCGCCCCACGACACGGTAGTCGCACGCTCAAAGCCCATGCTCTGGCAGATTCCGTGCTCCGACGCGTAGCCATCGCCCGACACATCGCAGCTGGACTCGGGGCAGGCGGCGCCGTCGTCGCACACATAGCCCGTGCGTCCACCCAGGTCGGTGACCGAAGGGCTGGTGAACGTTTCGCGACCGAACGACGAGTTGACGATGCCGTCACCGCAGTTGGACGCGATGCACGCGTTCGTGCAGCCGTCCGTGTTCACGTCGTTGCCGTCGTCACACTCTTCGGAGGTCTGAACGACGCCGTCGCCGCAGCCAGGCGGTCGCACAATATCGGGTGTGTCCACCACGTCAGTGTCCCCGGGTTCCGTGCCGGCGTCGCCGCTGCCGTCGCTCACGCCGCTGTCGACCGCATCCGATACGTCGTCGTCTGCCGCGGCGTCCTGCGCACCGCTATCCGCGTCGTCAGGCGTACCGCCGTCGTCGAGAGAACCGCCAGTGTCTGTATCTTCGCCGCCCTGCCCGGCGTCTTCTTCGTTATCGGGCCCACCGATGTCGCGGTTGGTGCGCGCGTCCTCGAGGTCATCGAAGATGCCAGGATCGATGTCGGGCAACCGCTCCTCGCTACAGCCCGTTAGTTGCACACTCCAGACCAGCGCTGCAACAAACCAGAGGACGGAATGACCGACGAGTGACTGGGTAGTTTTCATGGTCCGATGGCCGAAACGGGTGGCAGCACAACAGGTCAAAAGACCGCATCGGGGCAGTCCATAACACAGCCTGTAGAGTGTCGCGAATCTGACACGCACGCGCCACCGAAATAACGCGTCGCGTTGCACTTTTCGCATGATCTCCCACGTGATACACGCCACCTCCGCATCCTGCTCGTTCACTTTAGGTTTGTTCGCCTGCGGAGTCCCATGGAGAAGTTTGTCATCGAGGGCGGTCATCGTCTCAGCGGTCGAGTCCGTCCGGGCGGGTCCAAGAACGAGGTGTTGCCTTGTCTGGCCGCCACTCTGCTCAGCGAACAGACGGTCGTGATCGACAACGTGCCCCGGATCGCCGACGTCGACGTCATGGTGGACATCATTGCAGCCATGGGTGCGTCGGTCGAATGGCTGGCGCACCATACCGTCTCCATCAACGCGGCTGGCGTCAAAGACGGCAACGTACCTGCCGACCTGGCCCGTCGCCTGCGCGCGTCCATTCTGCTGGCCGGCCCGCTGCTCGCGCGCTTCGGCCGCGTCGTGCTGCCACCACCGGGCGGCGACGTTATCGGCCGCCGCCGACTGGATACACACTTCCTTGGATTTCAGGCACTTGGCGCAGTCGTCGAGACGGACGGAGTGTTCACCATCGAGGCCAGCGCCCTGCATGGCGCCGACATCTTCCTGGATGAACCCTCGGTCACCGGCACCGAGAACATCATCATGGCCGCCGTGCTCGCCCGCGGCCGCACGATCCTGCGCAACGCCGCCTGCGAACCGCACGTGCAGGGCCTGTGTCGCATGCTCAGCACGCTGGGCGCTCACATCTCGGGCATCGGCACCAACACCCTCGTCATCGACGGCACCAAAAGCCTGTGGGGCGGGTCGCACCGCGTGACGTCCGACTACCTGGAGATCGGCTCTTTCATTGGCCTGGCCGCCATGACCGGCTCCGAGCTCACCATCGAAGAGGCCATCCCGGACGACCTGCGCATGATCCAGATGGTCATGAACAAGCTCGGCGTGGAGCACCACCTGCGCGACGGTGAAGTGTACGTGCCCGGTGATCAGCGTCCGTCTATTCGAGCCGACTTTGGCGACCAGATCCCCAAAATCGACGACGGGCCCTGGCCCATGTTCCCAACCGACATGATGTCGCTGGCCATCACCACGGCCACGCAGTCCGAAGGCACCGTCCTGTTCTTTGAGAAGATGTTCGACGGCCGCATGTTCTTCACCGACTCACTCGTGGCCATGGGCGCGCGTATCATCCTGTGCGACCCGCACCGCGTGGTGGTCAACGGCCGCACGCAGCTCATGGGCAGCACGCTGGAGTCGCCCGACGTGCGAGCCGGCATGGCGCTTGTCCTCGCTGCGCTCGCCGCCAAAGGCAAGTCGACCATCTTCAACATCCGTCACATCGACCGCGGCTACGAACGCATCGACCTCAAGCTGCAGGCGCTCGGTGCACGAATTGAGCGCGCACAGGGATAACGTACAGCCCATTTTGCAGGGCGGCGGTGCGTTCAGGTCTGGGTGGTCTGTGTTGAGTCTGCACCGTAACCCGGGCGATCACGTCAGGTTGCGATGACCGTATTTTCCTCTGACGAACTTCCGGGCGTTCTGCCCGAACTGGCTCCCTCCTCCACGCTCAGGGTCCTCATGAAATACCTCTCGCTTTGCCTCGTGGTGTCGTGTGTGCTCTTCGCCTGCCATGAGTCAGGCCCTGAATGGCCAGAAGATGAGCGCGACGCGAGATCGTATCCCAAAGAGAGTCAGGGCGCTGATCTGGCCTGTGACAACGAAGACCTCCGATTTGTCGGCTCGGGGCTGTTATCCCGGTGCCCACAAGGGCTCGATGACCTTACCTGCGAGGACCTTGGTCTGACAGGTGGGTCAATCCCCTGCGGAAACTGCGGTTTTGACCTGTCGGTGTGCAGCGGTTCGGCGTGCGGCAACAGCCTGCTCGAAGCCGACGAACGCTGTGAGGTGGATGGACAACGCGCCTGCGAGGTACCCAGCGGTAGCGCGCCCTGCACGGCGTGCAGCTCGGCCTGTGAGCCGGTCGAAGAAGCATCGTGCGGGAACGGCGTTGCGGAGTACCCGGCAGAAGAGTGTGATGGTGACGACTTCTTCATGCTTATTCCCGGCCGTGTCAGCCCGAACCTTTCGAGCTACGATCCCGCGACATTGCGCTGCGACATTTATTGTCGGGTGGACTTTGGCGATGCCCTGCCCGCAACGTGCGGAAACGGGCTCCTGGAAGGAGGCGAGGAGTGTGAACGTGACCAGAGCGGGTTCGTAGAGCAAGATGGAGTTCGCCTGAGATGCGTCGATTGTCTGCTCGAAGAGCAGCCGGGCACTTGCGGCGATGGCTTATTGCAACGCGACTTTGAAGATTGCGACGGTAGCAACTTCGCCTTCTTCTGTGAGTCGAACGGACCCGGATGGACGGGCGATGAACGATGTAACGCCGACTGCACGGCAACGCTGGATTGCCAACCTCCGGCCGACGACACGGATGCGTCGGGATTCGGTGATACCGGACTGCCGGACGGAGCGAGTGAGGAGACTCCGGACGGTGCCGAAAGAGAATCCAACGGTTGCTCCGTGAGCTCATCTGGCCGCGTCCAGCCAGACCTTGTACGCTGGGTAGCACCGATGTTTCTCGGAATGATCACCTTTCGAAGGTTGGCACGTCGCAGATCGGCAGCAGCTTGACTTGGCCTGCAGAACCCGCCACAGCAGCGCGACTGCGCACGCGTCGTGCTTCTGGATTGGGAGTTTTGGTGATGGTACGGTCTCTTTCTATTCCTCTCGTTTTGAGTTTGTTCGCCGTGGCATGCGCCGATGATGGGTCATCGGGCGCTGACTCCGACGCAGTCGAGCTGGGGAGCGGCTCGGACTCCGGCACGGTCGATATCGGTGATCCGCAGGACGTTGGCACAGGCGGCACCGACGAGGGCGCCGACGTCAGCAACACGGACACGGCTGTTGAGTCCGATACCGCCGTGGAGACGGATACCGCCGTGGAGACGGATACCGCCGTGGAAACGGATACTGCCGTTCAGGAGGACGTCGTAGCACCAGAAGATACATCGGTGAGCGAAGACACGACCCCCGACGTTGCACCTCCGACAGGCGCCGTATTGACGGGTGTGGTCTCGCGCTCGGGTGATCCAGCACGCGACGGCGATGGCATCGGGAACCTGTATATCGCGGTGCTCGACAGCAACCCTCTCGCTGGATTTGGGGGTGGTGGAGGACCGGCGCCCAATGCAGTTGGCGTGCAGTTGATTGAAAACGCTGATCTTTCGTCGACCTCGACGCGCCTTGCCTATC
The DNA here is from genome assembly GCA_018970625.1 of Myxococcales bacterium. The sequence goes on from JAGWVZ010000015.1 coordinate 8,296, forward strand.
GCATTGAAGGCATCCCGCCGCGCGCCGAGGCCTATTACATTTCGGCGTTCCTCGACGACGATGGCAACGCAGAAGCGGGTGCGGGTGCAGAGCCTGACCGCGGCGACCTGTTGAATCTGGAGTCCCTGCTGCCGCCGGCGCTGCCCACCCTCGTGATGGACGCTGCGAGTGGGTACGAATATGACATCGACCTGAATCAGACGCGCCCGTTCTGATTTTTCAGGGCGGCGGTAAAAGGTACGCGGGGGTTGGATATCGTCGGCCGCCACAAGGGCCGCCGCTACGGGGCCGCGGCTGTAAAAGGTACGCGGGGGTTGGATATCGTCGGCCGCAACAGGGGCGAACGTGACGGGAGGACCTGATAACGACCCGGGATGAGGCGATTGACGGGGAGTCTTGCATCGGGATGTGAATCAGGCGAAGGAGCGTGCGGCCGTGCTCGTTGCACGGGGTCGAAGCCACCACAACCTGTGCCTGCGTACCTTCGGGGTGTTTATGTCACTTCGTCGTCGGGATTTTTTGCGTCTTTCATCCTCCGCCGCGCTCTCATGGCTGGCGATTCGTCACGCTGCCGGTTGCGCCGAAGAAGACATGGCTGCGTTGCTCGCAGATACCGGTCCAGCGTTGCCGGGTCGCATACCGCTCTCTGTCATGGGCGCGACGGGTGACGAGCTCGACGTGGACCTGAAGGTGTTGAGCGGTCGCCTTCCCCGGGAGATCGCGGGACACGTGTTCGTTGTGGGAGCGTTGCCGTTCCGCGACGGGTCACCGGTCTTCAATGGTGATGGCATCGTTTACCGGCTTGACCTGGGTCAGGGGAATGCGGGTGCCCGCCTGAAGACCCGGATCATGAAGACGCCCTGCTACTATGCCGACATGGCAACTCGCGGGAACCCGGACCATGAGTTCGTCAATCTGGGCATGATCCGAATGTCAGGCACTCTCGGTGTGCGCAATGAGTTGAACACCGCATTCACGGCGTTCGATAACCGTCTTCTGGTCACCTATGACGGAGGCCGGCCGTGGGAGCTGGATCCGGAGTCACTGGAGTTGATTACCCCGGTGGGCACAAACGCGGACTGGCGATCTGCCCTTCCCGCCGTGATGGCCAACGGGGTATTCGCTCCGCACATGAGCAGCGCCCACCCCATCTGGGATGAGTACACGCGCGAACTGTTCACCGTGAACTATGGCATGAGGCTGGGCGAATCCATGCCGGGGTGGCTGCGTTTACTGCGGTGGGATGGTCAGACATCGGTGGAGGGGTGGGACGTTCATCTGCCAGACGGTACCCCCGTTCAGATTCTGCAGAGCACGCATCAGGTAGCGCTCACCCGCGACTGGCTGCTGTTGTTTGACACGTCTTTTCTGGTCGAAGGCGAACAGATCTTTGACCCGTCGATCGCGCACGCTCAGCGCCCGCAGACGGCGTGTTACCTGATCCGACGCAGTGACCTGACGCGCGGAGGTGGCACCATCACGGCCCGACTGGTGACGATTGACCGCGAATGTGTGCACATGACAGCCGACTACGAAAACCCTGACGGTCGGGTCACGGTGCACATCGCGCACAACACTGCGACCGACGCGTCGGAGTGGCTGCGCGAAGACGACATTCAACCGGATGGCACCCCGATTCGGCGCGAGCTGCTGGGCCTGAATCCAGCGGCCACCGACATCAACCTGATCGGTCACCATGTTATCGATACCGACGCCGGCACTGTTGTTGAGTCCCGCTACGTCGAGCATGACGACCACACGTGGCAGCTTGCCTTCTTTACGCACCGGGGACAGACCGCGCCCGGCCGGCACGAGACGATCTACTGGAACTCGCTGGGATTTACACAGGAGACACTCACGAGGCGAATGGTCGACCTGTACGGCGACTATCCGCATCGACGAGTCCCGGTATCGTCGCTATCTTCCCGCTCAGGCTCACTTTTTCGATTCGATGTCACAGGCAGCCAGATCGTCGACGCGTGGACATTCCCCGCAGGACGTTTCGCCAGCTCACCGCAGTTCGTACCTCGGGCGGGCAGCCCGGAACCGCACAAGGGCTGGCTGATCTGCACTGTCGTGTCAGACGACACCAGCAACGCAGACTCCACGGGCGACGAGTTCTGGGTATTCGACGCGAGCGACCTGCAGCAGGGACCTGTCGCGCGTCTGGGACACCCCTCGGTGAACCTGGGCTTTACGCTGCATACGACCTACCTGCCTTCTTTTGGACCACGCAACAGCGACTACCGCATTCAGATCGACACCGACCACGCATCGGTGCTTGAGCACGCCGATGCCTTTGTGCAGCAGCTTTTCCGGGAGCACGTGTTTCCCCACTTTCGCGCTTGACCACGGCGTTGCATCACCGGGACACAGTCGCTATCGAGTGCGGGTTAACTCTGCGTCTGTTGCCGTGAGGGACCTATGGATGTGTTCTCCATCCTGACCAGTTTCGGACTTGGCGCCGCTGCGGGACAACGGGCACTGGTGCCCATGCTTGTGGTGGGATTGCTGCATCACACGGCATGGTTTGACCTGTCGCACGGCTGGGCCTGGCTGGGGTCGCCTGCAGTGCTCGGCGTCGTGGGCGTTCTGGCGCTGGCCGAGGTGATCGTGGACTGGTACCCCGACTCAGCGCGCGTCGCCGATGCCGCGGGTTGGGTCACGCGCACCGTCTCGGGTGTGCTGCTGGCAGCGGCCGTCATGGGTTCACTCGAACCGACACTGGCCGAGCTGGTATGGAGTGGCGCGCTGGGCGGCACCACAGCGTTGGCGATGCAGTGGGTGCGCCACCCGCTTCGTATGTCCACGCGAGAGCTGTCTGACGGTGGCATGAGCGGAAGCGACCGCGCCACGAGTCTGGCCGAGACCAGCGGCTCTCTGTTGCTCCCCGCTGCCGCGATCGCGGCGCCCTGGGCGGTCATTCCGCTCGTTCTGGGTGGTGCGACCGTCGTGGGCGTCATGGCGTGGCTGTCGAGGTCGCTGCGGGGCACCTTGATTCGCCTTGGCGGCCTCAAGACGTCGTGACCAGTTCCGGTGAACAGCGTGGGTCCCTTCGCGAACAGTCCGGGACCCACGGAATCGACATCCGAGAGGAGTCGACCGCGCCGACGACCGCCCTGCCCCCATTGCTGCGGGCGAATCTGGGTCAGATCGCGCTGCGTGGAGGAGCAGTCGGGGTGATCCTGGTGTCGCTGCTTCAGGCGAGCTCGATCTTTCTGCCGGCGGTGCCGTTGACGATGGGCCTTTGCATCTGCTGGGTCATCCTGATGGGCTACTGGGTGCGACTGGGCCTGGTGGCGCCTACCGCAGCCGCGTTGTCGTTGCGATCGCGACGAGTGCTGTTTCGCTGGACACTGCGGGTGATGTGGCTTGTTTTGACACCGCTGACGTTGAAGCTGGCTGTTGTGCCGCTGTTCGGCGTGGTGGGAGCACCGGGCGCACAGCTGGCGTTTGCAGGTCTGGTGTGGGGCTACGCGTCATGGCTTTGGCGACGCGACCAGACGAAGCGAGGTTTGCATGTCGGCGAGTGGCTTCTGTTGAGCGCGGCGTCGGCGGTGTTTCTGGCGCTTGTGGTTACCGTCGCGCTGGCGTGGTGGCTGGTGTCGTACGCTGGCGTCACGCTGGGATGGCTGACCGGAGCGCGCTAGACGACGAGCGGCGAACGACGCAGCAGCACCGCTTCCATCGGTCCCTGTTCTCAGTCGGAATATCGACCTTCGACCATGACGCTGATGCGGCTGACGTCCACTGTGCGCCGGAGGTCATCGCTGAGCATGACCGATACAGTCTCCACGTCGATGTCGTGGATGCATCCCGTCTCGACATCATAAAAGTGATGATGTGGCGCGATATTGGGGTCGTATCGCACGGGGTCGCCAGGTCGCTGGAGCGTGCGCAACAGACCTGCCTCCACGAGTCGGTTCAACGTGTTGTACACGGTCGCCTGAGACACGGCGTCTTCTGACGTTCGCACCTGTGAGAGCACGTCCTCGGCGGTGGGATGGTCATGCCGCACGAGTACATTCGCAGCCACAATCATGCGGGGCGCCGTCGGCGTGACACCGTGGTCGCGCAGCAGGCTGCGAATCTGGGCTTCATTGAGGGTGGATCGATCCATATCCGAGCCTATAAGCCGACGCTTACTGCGCGTCAACCGTCTGCGGGGAATCCGCCAGGGCAATCGCAAAGTCAGAAGCCGGCTGACGAGGCGATGACCGCCCTCCTGTAGTCGAGCCTGTAGTCGCATAGCCGCCGCCTCCGAGGTAGGCTGAGCTTGTCGCCCGTGTAGGCGCGCACGAGATTGAGAGCGAATGTCCTTATGATGCCGAGGTTTGCGGCAGCGTTCCTGGTCCTCGTCCGGTTGGCATCCTGTCCGAAGGTGACGTCCAGGCACCAATGGAGCCGATTCTCGACAGCCCAATGCAGCCGGGTAGCCGCGAGCGCATCCTGTGCGCTTAGGTGTCGGCTGCTGATGTAGAGCCGACGTTCGACGGTGGTCTGACCGCTGATGGCATCCTCGCGCTGGCTGATCACGGCGATCAGCGTTCGGATCGAGGGGAAGCGGGCGGCGGCGGGCACCCGATCCGCAAAATCGTGGCATACGACGGCTTCCCGCACTTCGATGCGACCGTGGCCGGAATCGGTTTCCTTGTGGCTTTCGACAGAGGGCGGCTTTGCACGGTCAACCGCTCGTTTCCGAGTGTCGCTCGCGTCGTCGAAAAGCGCTGCGGTTCCATCCTGAAGTGTCGATTGATTTCCCTTCAAACCGAAAAGGTAATCGCCTCCTTTATCGAGAATGGTCTTTGCGATCTTCGTTTGACAGCCCATTGCATCAATAGAAACCAGAGCCCCCTTGAGGTAGAGCAACTGCAGCAATTCTGGGAGCGCGGTGATTTCATTCGATTTCACATCCGTTTTCTGTTGCCCGAGCACAAGGCCGGATTCGCACGCCAATGCACTGACCATATGCACAGGTTTCTGCCCCGTTGCCCGGTCATAACTTCCCCGGTGGGTTTGCCCATCCACCGCAATCTGTCCGGAACTGCCAAGAGACTGAATCACCTCATGAGCCCACGTCAGAAACGCAGTGCGGAATGGCCCGGGGTCCATGGCCGCAAGGACTCGTAAGAAGACGTCCTGGCTCGGCGTACCATGGGTCAGGCTAAGAAACCCCGAAAGCCACGTCCGCTCCTTCTTGCCCCAGTCTTCAAGCGCTTCCGCGTCATCACAGCCGCATACGCAGCCCAACACCGCGATCACCAGGACGTTGATGACCGGATGCCGGACGCCGCGCGCCGAACGAGGGTCCGTCACCAACGACAATGCAGCGAGCAAGCGGTGAATCGCTTTGGCAGCGACCTGTGCAACGGCGTCGAGCGGCGGTGAGGGAGCCGGCATCGTCGATAACTCTGGCCCTGCGTCCACCGCAAACCCCACACTTGCAACGTCCACCGACTCGTTCAACTCCCAGCAATCCGTCTGCACGTCCATGGCTACCTCGCCGTCAGCCACGGCGACATGCCGAGGCAACAAGCGAAGATCATCCAGCCCGGATCACGTCAAGGCTCGCCGCACCCGGGCTCACGACTTTGCGATCGCCCTGTCCGTCCCGTCCGATGGCAATCACGCTTGTGGTTGGCCGAGACATTCATGGGGGATCGTCTCGGCCGGCCTCGTGCCGGCCGACCCTGAAATCCCCACCGTTATTGAATCAAACACGCGTAGCGGCCGGCCTTGTGCCGGCCGACCCTGAAATGCCCACCATCGCCGAACCGAACTCGTGTGCCAGCCGATTTGCGCGGTTCGTTGACCGTCGCTATAGTGCAACCCGCGTGTGGGATTTCTGCCACATGCTCAAGGGCACAACATTTCAGGGAGACAGACGATGATGGTCTACGACGCAGACACAGACTTCGAAGTGCGCATGCTCGATGGCGATGAAATCATGACATGGGTGGACATGGAATTGGACGACGACGAGGTATTCGACGGTACAGACATCGCCGACGATCTTCCTGAACGCGCGTATGTGAGGGCGTGCTGGTAATTCACCGGTGGGGTATACCCAGCCACACTCGTATGGAATCACGACAGAGGAATAAACAAAATCAAACGCCCGCTGCGACCACCGGCCTGCCACCCAGCGCAGCCGGCGACTCATACGAATAATGCAGTGTTCCAGGCACGCGACCCACCGACCAGCTCCAGTAGCGTTCGCCCCACAATTGCTCGAGTTTCGCCACAACCTGCAGGCGTTTGGGTAACGCCGTGCCCGCACGACGCGTTGCCGCAAACGAGCGCACCAGAACGTCCGCTGGCGAGCGCCGCAGATGAAGCGCATCCGCAAGCTCGTCGCCAATCAGATATCGGCACACGGCCGGCAATACCGCTGCAAATGCATCACGCAATAATTGCTCCTGTAGATTGCGCGGCGCAGGCCGGTCCGCCGGCGGCGTCAACAGGGCGTTCACCAGGGCTCGGCTATCCTCGTCTGGAATACCTTGGGTCAGGTGAATAAACCGCTGCATTTGTGCGCCGTGCGCTTCGTTCAGCGGAAGCAGGGTTTCATCAACCCCCATGACGTAACCGACATAGCGCCACAAGTGCATGTGGTCTTCGGATTCGGTCGTTGAGAAATGAACCCCGAGCATGCGGCAGCCCTCCAGCCACACCGACGAGAACAGAAGAATGGTGGCCAGCATGTCATGCTGATTAATCGGCACCGACCATGCGGGCTCATCCCAACGACCGCTTCGCAGCAGCAACCGACGCACCGATGCGTGCATCAGGCGCACCTTCACGGCCAGCATCCAGCCCTCGCCGCCGGGGAGCATGCCACCCGGCTCGCTGACAGCCCGAACAAACCGCCCGGTTTCGTCGAGTCGGCGGGCAGCCTGTTGCGTTAACCGCCCCGAAAACGCGAGCGGTTTATTGCCGGCGGGCGCGGCGTATCCGCTGACAAGTGACCGAAATGCAAGTACAAAGCCGCCTGTGACGCCCGCCCTGCGAAGCGCGTCGCCGCCCGTTCGCAACTGTCGGGGGACAACCCATTCGGGCACGCTGCGCACCTCTTCCAGAAGGTCGCGAACCGGCACGGCCAATCGCCATTTGTCGCTCTCGCGGAGTGACTGTTCCAGAAGCAGGGCGGGATTCATGCCCACGTCTGTCGCATGACGCACGAACGCGTCCGCGAGGACGTCGGTCTGGTGTAGCGCCGGAATGAGCTTCGAAAAGCATACGGGGTCCAGTCGCGCGGCCTCGTCGGCTCGATGAACGCGTCGGGGCACTCGGAGTGTTACATCAGTCATCAGTGCCGCGAGGGCGCAGGGTAAGGCAAGGGGTCCACCCAACAGATGCAGCCTTGTTCCACCCGGGTACGTAGCGAATCACGTCAAATCGCTGTCATCGCTGCGGCGCGTGCATTTCGTGTCCGGAGCGCGTTCTGGTCGTCCCGTATCTCACGGATGATGCGCACGGTGCTGAACAGTCGCATGTGCCCGTCGGCCTTGCTGTCGACCACGGCCCCAACGACGGTTGGCAAGCCCGCCATTATCCCGGTATTTTCCAGCCACCTGCGAAGTTAACGAAGTGCATCAGCGCCGCCACCACGATGGCATGGGTGATTTCGCCGCGCGCAATCAACCCGGGTATCTCCGGCAACGGCACCCATTCCAGGTCGATCGCCTCGTGTTCGTCTTCGTGAACAGGATCGGTCACCGAGGCGTTCAGCGCCAGAAACGTATCGCAGCGATTGGTCTGAAACGCGGGATTCGGATGCACCACGCCAATATGCTGCCACTGCGGAGCGGTAATGCCGGTTTCTTCCTGCAGCTCCCGTGCAGCTGCGGTGAGCGACTGCTCGCCCTTGTCGACCATGCCTCCCGGAATTTCGAGCATAATGCTGTTCGTTCCGTGACGGTGCTGTCGAATCAGCGCCAGCTCACCGGCGGCATTCAACGCAATGACGTTGACCCAGTCAGGAGGTGTCACGCGATAGAAATGGCCGACGGCGTCACGCGATGCCAGTCGCGCCCGCACTTTTTCGATGGTGAAGATGCGAAAATCGCCAACGAACTCCGATGCTTCGACCGTCCAGACCAGATGTTCTGAATTTCGTGTCATGTCTCTCCTGAAGGTTAATCACGCGGTTTTCGTAATTCGACGACAATACTTCCAAATTGGCCGGCGACGTCAGTCTCTGGTGCCCATCCCCTGATCCAGGGTTTTCCGTCGCCGTCGCACCATTTAATGACCGCAGGTTTTAGCACGGGGCCTTCACTCGACTGTCGGCCCTTGCCGGTGATGATGCGCGCAAACGTATCGCCGTCGCGTACGCAGGTGCGTATGAACCATTGCACAGCCGACATGGCGTCGCTCAGTGTTTGCAGTCGAACGCTGAGCTCACGAACCCGAACTCGCCTCGAACGTTTTAACAGCACGCGCTGGTCGCCGGTCAGTGATGGTTCAAAGAGGGCGTTGTTGGACAAGTGGTCCAGCTGATATTCGTCGTGCCACTGCGCGCCCACCCAGTCATGTTGCCGCAGCGAACGCAGGCGATGATCCACTGTCAGGCGCTTTACGCTGCCTGCCATGGCCTCGCTGAACAGGATCTCCTCGGCGCTCATGACCGGGCCCAATTCCTCGAACGGGATAATTTCTGCGCCTTTGTTGTCCGCCTCGGAAGGGTCATAAATGACAATTCCCTGCGTATCAAACCCTGAGATTCCCAGATATTTTCCGTCGAAGACCTGACCTTTATCAATTTGCGAGACTGCCTCGGCCATCGCTTCTTCGTAAGATAGCACACGAGGGCCCTGGCGCGTTGTCGTTGGGGCAGGGCTGAGCACGGGTTCTTCGCGCGGTATGATGCGAACGGGCGCTTCGACGGCTTTTGCCGCTTTTTTGCGCGCCTTCGGATCGGCCGAAAAGGCGCCACCAAAAACCTCACCCAGCGTGGACAGCGCGGCTGGTGTAATGCGCACCTCGCTTTCGCGGGTCCCATCGTAGGTGCCACCTTTTTTTTGTTTTTTCTGACTCATGCTGACTGCGAGGCAGGGCGGTACTGCCTGACGGCCACCGCGTCAGTGGACCGGAATGGAGAACTCATCCATATCGTCAGGCAAAGACATGCGCCGACCAGCCTTCTCGAAGAGTTGCGGCAGGTCAACGCTCATCACCATGGGGTATCGGTGCGTCACGAGCAAGTGGCGTATGTCGGCTGCCTGCGCCAGGTCGAGCAGTGAGGTGGGGGTCATGTGTGCCGGCAAAGGCCACGAATCTGGCATGGAACATTCCATGATGGCCACGTCGGCATCACGGCACAGAACGCTTAATGCGTCGCACGGCCCTGAATCACCCGGGATAGCCAGAACGGGCCGCCGCCCTGCCTGCAGCGTAAAGCGGTAGCCAAGTGACGAGCTGGTATGATGCGGAAACGCGGTGTTGACAGAAAAAGGCCCCAGCTCAAGGGAGTCGCCCGGCTGAAGCACAATCTCGCGCACTTTGTTGGGCGGTGGTTGAAGCCAATCGGTGAAGACCGCGCGTGCGCCTTCGAGCAGGCGATGGGTTTCAGCCGACATCACAAGGGTCAGCGGTGTGTCGCTTGCGCGTTCGTAACCGGGCACGTTGAGCGCAAACAGCAGCGGCAACAGATCGGTCAGGTGATCAAAGTGGGCGTGCGTGATGCAGACCGCGCTTATGGTGCGCGGGTCCAGCCCAAGCTGTGCGAGCTTGTGCAGTGAGCCACTGCCGAGGTCGACGACGAGTGAGAAGCCGTCGTATTGAATGAGGTTGCAGGTTGGCGTGCGAACGCCATCCGGGAACGCGGTACCGGTGCCGACGGTGCGAAGCGTCAGGTCGGCCAAGGTGACCTCAGGGAGTAGCGGGTGCTGCTCCCGAGCCTTCCTGAATCGTGACGGGGGTCAGCTCGGGCGGCACTGGCACGGCTTGGTGAGCGAAATCGAAGGCAACCCGGATCAGGCCGGCCGCATCGAAGCGTTTGCCGGGGAGCTGCAGGTTCAGTCGGGTGACCGAAGCGGCGGGTTGCTCAAAGAGGAACGCTCCGTTGAAGGTGGCCCCGGCGGCGATGTTGGTGCGTTCGGTGATATGGCCGGGCGCCGTGGAGCCGGTAGGCAGCTGAACGCGCGCTACCGACGAGCCGTCGCCGGTGGTCAGCACAGGGGCACCGATGGTTCGGTTGGCTTCCGGCGGGAGGTAGGTGAGCGCGTCAGTGCCGGTGTTGGTGACCTCGAAGTTCACGCGCAGCACGGGTGCGCTGGTGAAGCCACCACGGGGCGCGGTGGGACTCTCGAGTCGCAGGAAGGCCTGCTCAATGCCGGTGACCTTGAACGTGTAGTTTTCGCCCGTCCAGGCTTCACCCAGACCGACGGGTGCCGGAGGCACGGCTTCGTTGGGGGCCCATGGGAAGCGAATAAAGGCGGGGGTTTTGACCTCGGGCCCGAACATC
>JAGWVZ010000545.1 GCA_018970625.1 Myxococcales bacterium
TTGCAGTTCGTACGGATACCCCTAAGGTTTGTGCGCGTTTTGCGCCCTTTTTGCCCCTGCGCTGCCATGACACCTTCTGCCCCGCTGGTTGTATTCCTTTTTGTGACGGCTGCGCTGGCCGCGTGTCAGTCGCCGGTGGTCTCGCCGGCGCAGACGGTGACCAGCCCGGCAACCGCGGCGGCTCAGGGCGGTTCCGAGGTGACGATCCCCGTGTCGGTGGTGGTGGGTGATCGGCCGCTGACGTGTACGGACTCGTACACGACGGCCGACGGAACGCCCTGGACGCTGGGCGACTTGCGCATGTTCGTGAGCGACGTGCGCGTGGTGGACGCGGCTGGAGCTGAGTTACCGGCAGCCATCGTGCCGGATCAGGTCTGGCAGAATGAGCACGTGGCGTTGCTGGATTTCGCAGGAAATACCGGAAATTGTGCAAGCGCTTCGGCACCGCAGAATAATACCCTGCGGATTCGTATTCCGGATGGTGACTTTACGGGGCTGCGCTTCCGTGTCGGCGTTCCCTTCGCGCAAAACCATGCTGACCCGGCCACGCTTACGGCACCGCTTCAGGAAATGGCGATGCACTGGGGGTGGCGCGGTGGTTTCAAGTTTCTGAGTTTCGACGTGAAATCGGGAGAATCGCGGGCCGAAATTCATTACGGCAGCACGCAATGTCAGGGAGAAATGACCGCCATTACGCACTGCGACCGTCCCAACGTGGCGACCGTGGAGCTACAGGGCGACCCTCGCACTGGAACCATCGTCGTGGACGCGGCGCAGCTCATCGACTCGTCGACCATCGCGGATGGCAATTGCATGGGGCCGAACGACCCCGGTTGCGTGGCATCGCACCGTGGGCTGGGGCTCGACCCCGAAACGGGATCACCCCTGGGTTCTGCCCCCGCATTTTCATTGCGCGCTGCGCCCTGAATCTCCGAGTCACGCCATGAATCGCACAGGAACCATACCGCTATTTGCAATCATCACCGTCGCGAGCGTGGCGTGCGGTTCTCGCGACCTTTACACGTCAGGGCGGGGTGATGTGGTGGGCGCCGCCGAGAGCTCGAGCGTGGTTGAAACATCGTCCAACTCAGAAGCTACGTCACAGCCGACGGGCGAAGCGGGTCAGCTCAGCGACCGCGGACATGACGGGGCAGGTGGTCATGGCGATGCCCACATGCACGGCGAGGGTCACCATGGCGGCGCAGAGGGCCCGGAAGGGCATGCCATGCACGGACATCAACACACGTTTGATGACCCTGAGCATTATGCGACACGCTGGGAGGGGCACGAACGTGATGAGTGGCAGCAGCCCGATGGACTCGTGTTGCAGCTGGGGCTGGCGCCGGGCATGACGGTCGCAGATCTGGGTACAGGTACGGGATACCTGTTGCCGTGGTTGTCGGCTGCGGTGGGTAACGAAGGTGTTGTATTCGCGATCGACGTTGAACCAGCCATGCTGGCGTGGGTCGCTGAACGGATTCAGCAGACAGGATGGACCAATGTACAAACGCACGCCGGTGAGTACGACTCGCCCGCCGTCGCCGGCGAGACACTGGATTGCGCGGTGATGGTGAACGTGTGGCACCATATTGAGCACCGCGACGTCTATGCCGCCGCCCTGCTTCAATCCATGAAACCGGGCGCTTCCGCATTCATCGTAGAGACCCGCATGGACGCGCCCGACGGGCCCCCGATGCATTATCGCCTGCCACCTGAAGCGGTGATTGAGGTGTTGCAGGCAGCCGGGTTTGATGCGTCGCTGACGGACTGGCAGAATGAGCGCCAGTATATGGTGCGGGCGACGCGACCTCAGTAGGGGTCGTAAACAGGTAGTCGCCTCGTGAAGGGGTGGCAGCGGCCGTGCAGGGCGTATGGGCGGTATTCCGGGTCGCGACAACATGCCTTGCGCGATTGCGGTGGGGTTGGCATGGGGACGAAATTGATGGTGCCTTTGGTGGCGAAGCGCTGGCCATATGAGCCTCTTTCGCCTAGCGTCCGGCGACCTCCTTCAGCCCCCCTCTTCGTTATGAATACTTCTGCCATTCCTCACTTCGACGACATGCAGGTTCCCGAGTGGACCGATGCAGACCTGAAAGCCACGTTTTTGGCCATCGACGAGAAGTTTGCCCGGGCACAGTCGGTCGACGACCTGATCGCCGCGATCCGGTTCTGGGATGGCGAGCAGCGCCGTATCTCCACGTGGAAAGAATGGGTGAGCGTTCGGTTCACACAGAACACGAGCGATGCAACGAGAAAGGACGCTCGTGAACGCATGGAGGCGTTGTGGCCGTCGGTGACTGATCATGGCGTGCAGATCAAGCGCATGTTGTTGAATCATGCGCAGCGAGCCGAAATCGAGGCATTCTACGGTCCTGAAATCTTTGAGAAGTGGACGCTCGACATCGCGACCTTTGACCCGATTATTGCAGATGATCTGGTGGAAGAATCCACCCTCTCGGCGCAATATACGGAGTTGATGGCGAGCGCCGAGCTGCCTTTTCGGGGCGAGACCCTGAATCTGTCCACCATATTGAAGTTCATGCAGGATTCGGATCGCACGGTGCGCCACGAGGCCACAGCCCGGTACTGGGGTTGGTTCGAGACGAATCGCGCCGAGCTGGATCGTATTTTCGGCGCACTCGTCACGCTACGTACCAACATGGCGAAAAAGTTGGGGATGCCGTCGCATACCGAGCTGGGCTATCTTCGCATGCAGCGGCTGGATTACGGGCCAGCCGATGTCGCGAAGTTCCGTGAGCAGGTGCGACAGTATGTGGTGCCACTCGCGCAGGCGCTGCGCCGCGAGCAGGCACAGCGTCTGGGCCTTGACGAGCTGATGTTCTGGGACGAGACGGTCTTTGACCCGAGTGGAAATCCTGCTCCGCAGGGCGATCATGACTGGATGGTGGAACGCGCAACCGAGATGTTTGACGCGATGCACCCGGAGCTTTCGTCGTTCTTTCGCCTGTTGAATGAGCGCGGCCTGATGGATCTGAAGTCGCGCCAGGGCAAGGCGGGCGGTGGATATTGCACGGCATTTCTGGAATTTGGCGTGCCA
>JAGWVZ010000546.1 GCA_018970625.1 Myxococcales bacterium
CATCGACGGATTAGCGGCCTGCAGTTCTTTCAACGCCATGATCTTGATCAGGCGCTGGGCATGCGAGGCGGTGTTGGGATCAGCCTGCGGGACAAGTTCGCAGTTCTGCAAAGCCTGCTGGAACATTTCTTCGGTCCACGGCTGGCGCGAAATGCACTTCTGCTCGATAAACGCTTCCGGGTTCTCACGGAAACACTCGACGAGCAACTTGAACTCTTCAGCCTGCGCAGCGTGTAGGCGCTTGTGCACGGCGTTCATCACCTTCGCAGCCTGCTCAATCATCGCCAAGGCGGTGCCGACAGGCAGTTCTGCCTTGCCTTCGCCCACCATCGACTCTGACGTGCCGCCGATACGCTGGCCGGTCGTCGCCATGTTGTCGACCAACTGCATCAGGGCCTGCGAGGGCGGCTGATACGGGAGCGGCATGACAGCCTGACTGATCGGTAGGCCGCCTGTCTTCACCAACGCACCGCCACCCGGAGGCACGCGGAAGATGTTGGTGTTCTGGCGGGCACCCGTGTCGGCCATCAGGAAGCCGGGGAAGTTCGAGTACATGCCTGCGTCGAGCAACTCACGCCACGCCGCGGTGATTGCGTTCGTCGTGTTGCCGAGAATGTGCAGCAGGCCAATGTCGTAGAAGCCCATGCCCGGCACAAACGTGTACTTCACAAACCGTTTGCGAGCGACAGGCAGTTTCTTGGTGTCTTCGTTGTAGTTACGAACGATCGAGAGAGCCTGACGCGACGATACGTCGATCGTCACGATGTACGGGATCTCAAGACCCGTGATCTTGCCCTTGTGCCGGTGCTCAAAACCCTTGATGTCGAGTTCGCAGTAGCACTCGTAGATTTCGCGGTCGCGGTCTTCCGGGTTCTGCGTCTCCGGCATCAAGCCCTGCTGGGCCTTTTCTTCACGCTGCAACGAGTCCAACTTCGGTGCGTTCGGCACGCTGAGGTCAGTGTCTTTGTAGACACCAAGAATCTGCAGGCGCTTGACGGTCGACGGGCGCATGAAAAGGCGATGCGTGACACGTTTTGCGTTCGCCAAGTCGGTCGCGGCGTTGTTCACGATCAAGTCATCGGCATCCACAGTCTCAGACACCGGACGATTGCGAATTGGGCAGTTGTAGACCTTTTTGAACGACGTACCACCGAACCCGAGCATCAAAAGCATGCGATCGGAGTCGGGGTAATACTCGGTCGCGACCGCAGTCAGATAGTGATTGAGGTCTTTCTCCAGCGCATCGGCCTGCTGGTCGGTCTCAATACCGCCTGAGAGGCTGTCGTTGCGGACCTTGACGGGGCCGTCAGTCGGCAGCAACTCACTGCGTGCATTCGCTTGGAAGCGCAATACGGCCTCCAGCAGGAGGGGATGCCGTACTTTGCTCATGCCTTCAACGGGCGCGCCATCCGAGGCGCCTTGGAGCCCCGGAATTTCAACTTTGAGGCCCATGAGTTTGATACCCATGGCGCGATCTTCAATCCAGTCTTTACGTGACTGCAGGTCGTCTTCGATGCCGCGCATCAAATCGCTGACAATCAGGTTCACCTGAGCGGGATCAATGTCATCGATCAGGTTGTCGAACCAGCCACCGCGGCCCTCACGCTCGGCTTCTTCGAGAGGCCGGCCATCGAGAGAGACCGTGACGCTGCCATCGTCGTGTTCGATCCTGACGATATTGCCGGCGTCATCCATCTCAGGCATGTCGCCGCCTTCATCGGCCATTTCAACGATGATTTCGGGCCCGTCTTGCGATGCGGGGGCTTCAGGTCCTGCCTGACGTATTGTGGGAACCAAGCCGGGCACTAATGACATGTCTAAGACCCCTTCTCAGAGCCAAAATCCTCAAGATTTTCCATCTCTTCGACGAACAGACGGATTCCCTCTTGTGCGGCAAAATTATCAGTTTTGGCCTGCAAAGTATACGTTCTGCGATGCTCGTGCGGAGGCTGCCCCCACACCTCGACAGACCACATTGGCACCGGGCCATCATCGATTTTGTCTACGATTGCGCTCGCTAATACACGGGACATAGGTTCCTCACGATGGATATAAGGGGGGCTGCCGCCCACCCGGATAAGATTTCATCGACTCCAATTCTGCAATACGCTCCGGTGCTCTCACCAAGAGCCCAAGTTCACGCAAGTGCCGCAGGGCCTGCGAGACGGTGTCGACCAAGTCATCATGTTTGCCCTTCGGGAACTGGCCGACCTGTGTGATCACCATGTCAGCCCACGTCCGATCGGGCGCATAAATGATCCCTTCTGCAAACAAGTGCTGGACTGAGTACAGGCGCGACAACTTGTCCTGCGACTTCGGGTCTTGCAACTGCACTGAGAAGTTCTCGTTGTTGTAGAGACGCCGGATTTCCTGCGCGACTGAGATACCTGCGGCCTTGTTTTCGATCAGGAGTTTATCGACCTTGAGACTGCGGCAAGTCGCGGCCACTTTCTCGACCAATTCATGCAATTCGAGGCGCGCCTGCCATGCGTGCATGAGCATCACCTTCGGTGCGCTCTCAGAATAGGACCGATCGACGTACATCGGCCGGCCGTTGGCATCCATCACACGGGTCGCCTGTGCCACGGTTTCAGACGTAAAAACGCCCCAAATCGTGATCGCAGACATGTCGTTCATGGTTTTCGTGGTGTAGGCGGTGTCGAGCGACGCCACGATGTAATCCATGGGCGGGAAGACCTGATCAGGCCATAACTGCCACCAATCGCGCTTGATAACGCCACCGCCCGCGGGTTCTGGGCGCTGTTGCAACTGTCCTGCAGCCGCATACGGGCCCAACTGCTTCTCCAGCAGGGTCGTCTCTTGCTCGCCAAACCGGTCTGGCCAGAGGAGTTCACCGGGTACCGCACGCGGATCTTTCCAGCCAATACCCGTCACGAACGCTCGTTCAGGCTCGTAACGCATCGGAAGGCAGAGGTGAGTCCACTCGCCGACGTCTTTCGAGAGAATGTGGCCGGTCAGGTCATCTTCAGCGAGTCTTTGCTGGATGATGATGTAGGCACCGGTCTTTGGGTCGTTAAGACGCGTCGACATCGTGCCG
>JAGWVZ010000547.1 GCA_018970625.1 Myxococcales bacterium
GGGAGGTTTGGCACCTCGATGTCGGCTCATCGCATCCTGGGGCTGGAGCAGGTCCCAAGGGTTTGGCTGTTCGCCAATTAAAGCGGTACGCGAGCTGGGTTCAGAACGTCGTGAGACAGTTCGGTCCCTATCTGTTGCGGGCGTAGGAGTTTTGAGAGCACCTGTCCTTAGTACGAGAGGACCGGGATGGACGAACCGCTGGTGTACCGGTTGTTCCGCCAGGAGCATCGCCGGGTAGCTACGTTCGGTCAGGATAACCACTGAACGCATCTAAGTGGGAAGCCTCGCTCAAGATGAAAACTCCCTGAAGGTCCGTCGAAGACCACGACGTGGATAGGGTGCAGGTACACACGCAGCAATGCGCGCAGCCGAGCACTCCTAATCGACCGATTGGCTTGTTCCCCCCCTCACACCCCTTGCCCTCCTCTACACCAGCTTCCCAACGCGTGTGTCATCCACCCTTACGCCGGTCACTTTACCGGAGGGGCCCCACCCGATCCCATCCCGAACTCGGTCGTTAAGCCCTCCTGGGCCGATGGTACTGCAAGGCTTGCCTTGTGGGAGAGTAGGTCGTCGCCGGCACCCTGATACAACACCCCGTCTGTTACTCGCAGACGGGGTGTTGGCGTTTTTGCTCCCCCGATCCGACATACGCTCCCCGTGAGGACGGCGGCCGGAACGCGTGCTGGCCCGTGAGGCGGGCGGCCCCGGACAGGCGCTCGCGGTGAGTCGGAGGGTTGAACGTTGAATTGCGTCAGGTGCTGGCGTACCGTGGCATGTGTGCGGAAATCAGGAAGATTATGTCACGAGGTAGGTATGCCGGCGTTGAAGGTGACGAACAGGAGCGTCAGAATTCTTGGGTTTGTCTGCGTGGTCGCCCTGATATCCGGCTGTTCGGATGACAGCGAACCCGCAGGAAACGAGCGTGTCGCTCCGGACACAGGTCCGCTGGACGTGGCCACGGGTGATGTAGAGCAGGACGCAGAAGCTGTGTCCGACGTCGTCGACGAAAACGAGGATACAGCTGAGGGGAGCACACCCGATGCGGTGATCGATGCGGGCCCGCGCACGTACGCCGGCTGTTTCGCGGACACGCTGGGCCGCTTTGAACAGGTCCCCGACTACGACCGATATGGTCCCGTGATTGGTTCACATTGTCTGGGCACCAACCATCAGGACATCGTCGATGTGCAGAAGGTCGTATTCTTTGGAGACTCGGTCACCGTAGGCACGCCCCCGTCGTTCGAGGAAGAGTACTATCGCACGATACTCTCGAATCGGCTTCGCGAACGGTTCGGTGAATCGCTTGTCGTGGAGTCGTACGCACGGTTCGGTGCCCGCACCGATGACCTGCTTCTGCCAAGCGACGAGCAGCTGATCAGGGCTTTCCCTGAACCCGAGGAGCTCCGTACACTCGTGGTCATGACCATCGGCGGTAACGATCTGTATCGCTGGATCGAAATGTTCAACGATGGTGCCAGTCGAGACGAGATCTCCGCAAAGGTCGATGAGTCCATCGCCCAGATGCGGGACGCCATTGAGTGGCTGGTAGAACCCGGCCGATTTACAAACGGTGTGTATGTGCTGTTTGCCAATACCTACGAATTCACCGATGGCACCGGCGATACGCTGGTGTGCGAGATTGCGCCGTCGATCGGTCTGACTGAGCCGTGGCCGCAGGGGCAGGAGTTTGTCATTCGGTACAATGAGGCGTTCCTTGAGATTGCGGTGGATACACAAACCGACATGATTTTTCTGCAGGAGGAGTTCTGCGGTCACGGATTCAACGCGGCCAACCCGGAGGCGCCCTGTTACCGGGGACCCGATACTGAGGTCTGGTTTGATTTCACCTGCATTCACCCCAACCCCGCTGGCCACGCTCGTATGGCCGAGATGTTTGAAGCCCTCATCGCCGAATAAGACGCTTGTGACGTTCACGGGTGTTTGCATCCTGCTCGTCTGGCAGCAGGACACGACCTGCGCACTATGAGCGGGTGAGTCCGTCGCTGGTCTCGAAGAACTCCATTTTGGGGAACTTTTCGGCCGTATAATTCAGACGCCAGGTTGACTCGGCCAGATAAACAGGTCGGTCGCGAACGTCACGGGCAATATATCGACGCATGGCGTCTTCGAAGTCGGCGAGGGTCTTCGCATCCTTGCACCGATACCATCGGGCGGTTGCGAGCGAGACATTCTCGAAGATTCCCTTCACGTCATATTCGTTTTCCAGCCGGTGCTTGAGCACATCGAGCTGCAGCTGCCCCACCACACCGACAATGGATTCTGCCGATTCAATAGGGTTGAACAACTGTACGGCACCTTCCTGCGCAAGTTGTTCCAGCCCCTTACGCAGGTTCTTGATCTTGAGTGGGTTCTCGAGCCGCACCCGTCGAAAGATTTCGGGTGCGAACGCCGGAATACCCGTAAAGAAATGCTTCTCGCCTTCCGTAAAGGTGTCTCCAATTTCGATGGTCCCGTGGTCGTGAATTCCGACAATATCGCCGGGCCAGGCATTTTCGAGAATTTCACGGCTCTGGGCGACAAAGAAAATAGGGTTGGCAATCTTCATTTCGCGACCCAGTCGAACGCTGATCACGCGTTGACCTCGCTCAAAACGGCCCGAGCAGACGCGCATGAAGGCAATTCGGTCGCGGTGCTTCGGGTCCATATTGGCCTGAATTTTAAAAACAAACCCCGAAAATGTCTCTTCCAGGGGTTCCACGGTACGTAGATTGGTGGCGCGAGCTCCCGGCTGTGGCGTTATCTCGACAAAGGTCGAAAACATCTCCTCGACGCCGAATCCGGACAATGCGCTGCCGAAAAAAACCGGGGTCTGTTTGCCGGCTCGAAAAGCTTCTTCGCTGAACTGAACGCCGGCGCCATCGAGTAGCTCCAGCTCCTCTCGAAGTTTGTCGGCAAGCGCCTTCGAGACAATGTGCTCCAGCATGGGATCGTCGAGGCTCTCAATCTCCACGAAATCACCGCGGCCACCATCGCGCGCAGCGTCGAACAGCTGAATGCGCTTGCGGCGCATGTCATACACACCTCGGAAATTGC
>JAGWVZ010000548.1 GCA_018970625.1 Myxococcales bacterium
TGCTCAAGCTGGTCGATATCGCCGCCGTGGCCGACCGCGCTCACGCGCGCGGGCTGAAGGTGGTCGTCGATAACACCTTCATGACCCCCGTTTTTCAGCGTCCGCTGTCGCTGGGGGCCGACATCGTCGTGCACTCGGTTACCAAATACCTCAACGGCCACTCAGACGTGGTAGGGGGCTGTGTGCTGTCGAGCGACGCTGATTTCATGAACTCGCTGCGCTTTCTACAGAATGCCGTGGGCGCCGTGCCCGGCCCGCAGGACGCCTTCCTCGTATTGCGCGGATTGAAGACCCTCGGCGTGCGCATGCGTGCTCACCGCGCCGGCGCCGAAGCGGTCGTCGCATGGCTCAGGCAACATCCCGCCATCGACAAAGTGATTTATCCCTGGGACGAAGCGCATCCGCAGGTCGAGCTCGCCCACCGACAAATGCTCGGCGGCGGAGGCATGATCTCGGTGGTACTCAAGGGAGGACTACCCGCTGCCACCTCCATGCTCGAGCGCACGAAGCTCTTCGCGCTCGCCGAGAGCCTCGGCGGCGTCGAGTCCTTGATTGAGCACCCCGCCATTATGACCCACGCTTCCATCCCGCCAGAGAATCGCAAAAAACTCGGCATTGACGACGGTCTGGTCCGCCTGTCGGTCGGCATCGAAGACATCGACGACCTGCTTGACGACCTCGATCAGGCGCTGCGGCCGGTCTAGCTCAACCGCCCTGCAAAAGCTGCCTTCGTCTTGCCCACCAGCGAATTCCCAGCGCCAACGCTAACATTCCCAGCGCAATGGTCTGGCTGGTGGACAGAAACAAGGTCTCGCCCGGGGGCACACCCAACAGGGCATTCAGTGGCTCCACCACCACGCGAACCACGAAACCGCGTTCTTCGTCACCGCGGAACAGCTCGAGTATCGTGCGAGCCACGGCGTACAAAGCCAGCCAGTGCACAAGCAACTGACCCACGTACTGGCGTCGGGGAAGCACCACAAACACCAGCCAGCCCATGAGCAGCACTTCAACAAGTGCTTCATAAAGTTGTGTCGGGTAGGTCGGTAGCGACGAGCCATGCTCAAGCATCCACTCCCGTTCGACCGCCGTTGCCTGCATCCAGTGCGTCTCCCAGACCGAGCCTCCCTCCGGGAAGGTAATGCCGTGCCGTACATCGCAGGCCGCCCCCCGACAGCAACCGGCTGCCAGACACCCGAGACGCCCGATGGCATGACCGAGCGCAACGTATGGAATCGCGAGGTCGCCGAGCGCGAGCGTATCGACTCGACTGACGCGACACCAGATGACCGCCGCCAGCAGACCGCTGATGATACCTCCGTAAAAGGCCAGCCCTCCATCCCAGAAGCGCAGCAATTGACCACACTCGGCCAGCGATGGCCCTGCCCCCTCCAACCCGACACATCTCAGCAGCTCCGATGACCGGTCCGACAGCAACGCCAGACAGCGGGCACCCAGAACGCCCACCAGAATGATCACAAAGGCGGCGTCCAGCACTTTGACAGGTTCGAGCGGTTTGTCGGGCGCGCGAACGGCCGCCCGCCAGGTAAGCCAGATACCGATACCGAAGCCGCTGGCCATGGCCACACCGTAGGTCGGAATCTGCAAGCCCGTGGCGCCGAACATAAGGTCGCCCTGCTGGGCCGCCCACATGCGCCAGCACCCAAACCCGACCATGGCCCCGCCAAGGCAGCGAGCAAACCAGCTCTCGGCCCAGGGCATTCGCAGGCGAAGCTCTCGCGCCAGAATAAGGCCCCCCACCGCCGCGAGCGTCAGAAAGAAACACGTCTCAAAGACGCTTCCGCTCGACGTGATCCCCAGAAGTTCGAAGAACCAGGGTTGCATGCAGCCCCCTGCCTGGCTGTGTCAGGCGGCCGGTTTGGCGTCAGATTCAGACGGTTCAGCCTGCGCAGGCTTCGCGGGCTCATCATGCTGACCGAACATGATATCGAGCAGCATCAGCGTCACACCGACAGAGATGCCCACGTCGGCGATATTGAACGTAGGCCAGTGTTTCTCTTCGCCGTTCCAGACCACGTACCAGTCAATAAAATCGATCACGTAGCCGTAGCGGATGCGGTCAATGAAGTTACCGAGTGCTCCGCCGACAATGGAGCCGAGCGCCGTGGCGAGCAGCCACTGACCGGGCTTGAGGTTCCGGTAAATGAACATCACCACGATCACGGCGATGATCGAAATCCCGATAAAGAATGGTTTCCGGAACGCCTCGGACTGTTGGGAGAACATGCCCCACGCCGCACCGAAATTCTGAACATAAATATGGTTCCAGAACCCCGGCACGACGGTCACCTGCCGATGCCGAATCTGCAAGGTGTTGCCGGCCTGCACGGTGTCGGTGGACTGCAAGGGCAACGGCGAGCCGGTCTCTGGCACCAGCCACACCCGGTTGATGCTCCTGGCCTCTTCGGGGTCCTCCAGGGTGGTCCCCAGCTCGTCCACGCACCATTCCTGCACCGTCTTGCCCGCGTCTTCGTCGTCAACCTGCATCACGAGGGGATGCTCCCAGCGTGACGAGTACGAGGCGAGCTGCGATTCGGCCAGATACTTGGTGTACAGGTCACCCACGACCCAGAACACCACGAGTATAATCAGCAAAAGATACTTGTTCATGCTTGATTTGTGCGGGTGGCGGTTGGGCCAGATGGGTAAATGTGCACCACGACGTCTTCGCATCGCGAACACAGCGTGGGGTAGGCACGCGAAACACCAACCGAGCGCCGATGATTCCAGCACCGCTCACAACGCTTCTCGCCCGAGAGCTCGACCCGCACTTCAAGCCCGCTTTCGTGGGAGACATCCCCCACCTGCACGACGACGTCAGAAACGATCGTCAACTCACAAAGTTCACTCGCCAGCGCCTGATAAGCTGCAGCCCGGTCGGCGCCACACACCAGCACGACACGCGCCTCCTGCGACGAACCAATCTGTCCCGGCAGGCGCTCCCCCTTCTTCTTGGGACGCAACGCCTCAATCTCCACCGCAATTCGACTTCGAAGCTCCAGAAGCTGATTCATCTGGGCGGCAGCGGCGCGGT
>JAGWVZ010000549.1 GCA_018970625.1 Myxococcales bacterium
TGATGGATACGCAGACTTTGTGGACCTGGACTCCGACGGAGACGGCTTGCCTGACTCCGATGAAGCCGTAGGCTGCCCGACAACACCGAACCGGGACCAGCCCGACTCGGATGGCGATAACTACACGGATTTGCTGGAGGTTGGCTTCGGTTCAAACCCATGTGACCCCGCCAGCGATATCACCGCCTTCGTCGATTTCTTCTTTGAGCTGCCTTACGAGGGCGAGATGAAGAGCGACACGTTGCAGTTCGGTACGGCGATCAATCGCGGCGACGTGTTCTTCAACATGGACACCACCGGCTCGATGGGCGGAGAGATTTCGCAGCTGCAGTCATCGCTGGGTTCGGTGATCATTCCTGCGCTCAGCAGCTCGCTGACCGATGGCGCGTACGGCGTTGGCCACTTCGATGACCACCCTTGTGGAGGATACGGTGAAGGATCGGATGTCCCGTTTGCTCTATTGCAGCGCATTACCCGGAATATCGGAAGCGCGCAGAATGGCGTGAACCGGCTTCCTCAGAATGGTGGTGGCGACTACTTCGAGAGTGGGATCGAGTCGCTTTATCAGATCGCGACGGGCGCAGGGCGCTCCCAGTGCGGTACGGTGCCACCGTTTGACCCGGGGGCTGGTTTTGTTGCTGGCGAAGCGGACGGCACCATTGGAGGGGCGGGTTTTCGTGCCGGGTCGGTGCCGATTGTCGTCCACATCACGGATGCTCCCAGCCACGCGCGCGACGAGGGCGGATATCCTTACGGAGCGTCACGCGCAGAGATGTATGCCGCGCTGGGCGCCATCGGCGCGCGGGTCATTGGGGTAGCGTCTGGCAGCGATGCGCGCAACGACCTGCGCGGAATTGGCCAGTCTACCAGCAGCCGCGTGCCCCCCTGCGCGTGGGATGCTGCAGCCGGCGGGCGTCCCGGTGGATGCGGCGCGGGTCAATGCTGTACAGGCACCAATGGCAATGGCCAGTCGCCCGACGGTGATGGCCTTTGCACGCTGGTGTTCGACATCAACGACAATGGCGGCGGTCTGAATTCGTCGATCGTCAGTGGCATTAACGCCCTCATCAGCTTTGCGCCCATCACCGTGTCGACGCGGGTGCGCCGCGACGAAGAAGAGTTTCTGGCGACCACGATCGATACCTCGCTCTTCATCACGGATATCGTCCCCGTTGGCGGTGAGGGCCCTCCCGGCTCATGTGGTGGTGCGCCCACACCGGCCGATCTGGACGGCGACGGCACCTTCGATGGCTTCATCAACGTCACACCTGGCTCGCTGCTCTACTTCGAGGTGCAGGCACGCAACACGCATGTTCGTGGGCTCCCCATTCCGCAGTCCTTTCTGGCCTACATCGACGTCGTCATTGCCGCCACGGGCGGCGCGGTCGTGTCGGTGCTCGACACAAATGACGTGAGCATTCTGGTGCCGCCGGACATCAAGCAGTAACTTCACCTGGCCACTTTTCACCGTAACGAAGTGAAGAACAAGGCCTGGAGACTATGAAGTAGCTGCCTCGCCAGACAAATGAAGGCGCACTGGCGACGGACGAGCGACCTTCTGTCCGTCGACAACGCACTGGTGTTGCGCACTTGCAGCTCTGCACCGGCCCGCCCTGACGCCGCGCTGCCAGCGGTTACTCTTCGACCGGAACTTCTCGGAGTTGTTCGACCACTTCGTCGGCCAGCTCCTCTGCGACTTCCTGCCCCGGAGGTATTTCGGCAGGAATCAGCGGAATCTCACCATCGACAGCAGGCTCGTCCGGCATAACCACCTCGGTGGGTTCCCCGGCGCTGCCCGATCCGTCGCTCTCCGTGGTGTCCGGCTCATCCTGAATGCTGTCAAAGTTGACAGTTGCCGTGCGCGCAACGGGCTGCCGGGGCTGATAAATCCCACCCTGATACACGGTAAATCGCCGCTCCTCGCGCGTGGACGCCGGGGTTGCCTCTGGCTGCGACGGCGCAACGACCTCGCCGACCGGCGGGGGTGGTGGCGCAGAGATCAGCGCGTACACCACTCCGCCAATGCCAAGAGCCACCACAACGGCCGCTGCGATGCCTTTCCAGGCACCCGTTCCACGTTTGCTGGCATTGGCGACGGCTACCTGACTGCCCGAAGAACCCAGATTAGCCGCTCCAGCATTCACAGGGCCGTTCTGCGTAGCTCCCGTGGAGAGGTTGCGAGTCACCTGAATTTCAAACGCACCATCCTGCGTCTGCGTCGCGACAACTTCGACGTTCTCTGCCGGACGCGCCGCAGGCGTATTTTGAGGGCCGGTACTCATGAACGACGCTGCTCGGTGGACTCTGACCAACGTGCGAGCACATACCGCAAAGCAGCTCGGGAATAAAGCGTGCGGCAATAAATGTGTCACAACATACGGCGCGACTCATGCACCTGCTATCACGCGAATGCAAATGTGCCGTGGAGATGCCCGACGAAACATGGGGAGCATGGGTCCAAAAATGAATCAGGCCACGCGCCGAATACACAACGCGCAGCCCGAGTACTGCATCGCTACCGGGGCCCCTCCACCCCGGCACGTTGATTATTCGAAGTCGGCGTCAATGACGTCGCCTTCACCGCCTTTGCTCGATGCTCCGCCGGGCTCGGCACCCGCTGCGTCACCCGACTGCTTGTACATGTGCTCTGCAACCGCCTGAGCCGCCTTCTCAAGCCGCGACTTCACACGCTCCAGCTCGGCCAGTTCAGCGCCGCTGTCCAGCGCGCGGCGCGATTCTTCAACCGCCTCACGCGCTTCAGATGCGGCCGATGCTTCGATCTTCTCAGCGTGCTCATCGAGCAGCTTGCGCGTGCTGTACGCCATGGTGTCGAGCTCGTTGCGAAGCTCCGCCACCTTTCGCTTTTGTTCGTCAGCCTCGCGGTTCTGCTCGGCGTCCTTCACCATACGTTCAATTTCGGCGTCGCTCAGGCCGCTACGCGCTTCGATGGTGATGTTCTGTTCACGGCCCGTAGCCTTGTCCTTGGCGAGCACCTTCACGATACCGTCAGCGTTGATGTCGAAGGTCACCTCAATCTGTGGCACACCGCGGG
>JAGWVZ010000550.1 GCA_018970625.1 Myxococcales bacterium
CGGTACGTACATAGACTCCGCCCACCTGTTGAAGGACCTGCTGTGGGTCGTTATAGCGCAGCTGATCGAGCTGCTCTTCGGTGACCACCTGAGCGGAGCCACCAATACGAAAGGCGTCCTCTTCACGGAGTACCGCGTCAATGGGGTCCAGCAAAACACCTCTGTCGCCAGCCGCGTCAAGCTCGGCAAACGGGTCGCCACTGCCTTCGTTCCACCAGTCGTCTGCGCCCGCTTCCGCGTTCTCTTCTGCGCTGTCCGGCCCCTCGCCCTGCTCTGCCGTTTCGTCGTCCGGCTCGGCGTCGACGCCCGAGCTTCCCTCGCTGCCGGTGCTATCCGGCGATTCGCTAACAGGTTCCTGTGAATTCGCCGCCTGCACAACCGACAACGAGGTGGCAACGACGAGAACGTTCAATACGAGGGAACGACGCACAGACATGGGGCGCATGGCGTTTCGCAAGGTAGGGTCAGGGAATCGGAGAGAGATGAGGGGGCGGTGTCGTGGGCGCGGGCAGAATCCAGTCGGCTGGCCAGGGGCCGGGTGCTACCGTGGTCAGGTCGCGTTCGGGGTCAATCAGCCATTGTGGCGGCCTTCCGTTCAACGAGACCAACGCCTCTGCATACACCTGTACGTCAGGATGACCGGCCGCCCGGTACTCGTCGGCGATATGATGCGCAAGCTGCAGAATCAGGTCGGGTTGGCCGGCCATCTCGCGCTCCTGTTGTGCGGTGAGATACCGGGAGGGTGAGACGAGCTGCTGCCGCCCTTCACCGGGTAGCACCACACGATAGTCAATGGCGCCATTTTTTTCGCGCACCATCACCCGCCATGACCATCGCATGCCCTGTTCGTGCCACAGCACATTGCCCCCGTACAGGTGGGTTCGCAGCGGCAATGCGAGCATGAGGCATGACCAGCAAAGCCAGACAAGAACGGCCATGCGGAACATGCGGGACGGCTTTACAGGGCGTACGTCCGCGCCGGGTGTTTGCGCGATGTCGGGTGCGGACTCACGCCCTGAAATGGTCAGGCTCGGGCGTTTGATTCGCTTCCACAGCTGTTCTGGCCAATCGTCGGCAAAGAAAATGGTCGCGCCCGTCATCATGATGATGGGGAACATGCCAATCAGAAATAAATATCCCGTGAGCGTGTGAAAAAATACCACCAGCGCGTATGCCCAGGGGCGGGTCGGGCGCCACAATAACCATGCCCAGATACTGATATCAAAAATAAATCCACCCCAGCTCATGGCCAGCGCCACCCACCAGTGGTCGAGCCATGGGCCAATCAGGGGAGTTTCGGTCCTCGCAGACAGCCAGATATTGAGGGGCTGTGCGTGAATTAGCCAGTCGGAGCCCAGTTTGGCGAGCCCGGCGAAGAAATAAACCAGCCCAATCTGAAACTTCAGCGCCACAGAGACGAGGCGCGGCGTTTGTGTTTGTCGCAGTTGAGGGCGCAGCCACGCATCCACCGACCAGCGACGGTTCACCGGCAGCCAGCACATGACAAATGCCAGCAGACTGACGAGCCAGTAATGATTGAGGTAATTCGATACGTCGATGAGCTCGATATAGGTGAAAACAAGAAAGAAAAGAATAATCGCCGGGCGATACAGAAACCCAATGGAGACACAGGCGCTCAGCGCTGCCAGGGTCCAGAACGCCGCGTGCATGATCAGGGGTGGCAGGACCTGCACCCATTCAAATCCCCAGAAGGTGAAGTAAT
This sequence comes from Myxococcales bacterium, assembly GCA_018970625.1. The sequence continues at coordinate 1,724 of JAGWVZ010000550.1, forward strand.
GCGTCGGCTGCACATAGAAACGCTCTACCCAGCCCAACGAAATAAACCGCAGCGTGCCGTACAGGTTCATCAGCCCGAACAGAATACGGAACGCCGTAATGCCTGCGTTATTTACGGGCTCGGCAAGCCAGCGATACGTGCGCGCCAGAACATCATGGGCGGGTCGCGCGGACGCATTTTCGGCTGGTGCGGCGGTCTTCATCAATCGTTATCGCCCTCGGCCCGTTGTGGCAGATCCAGGTCGAGAACGCCGATGAATTCGGTCTTGAACAGGTCGAGCAAGGCCTTCACGCCGTCATGAGCTGTCACGACCATGGCAGGGTCGGCTACGAGCAGGCTCTCCATATTGCCCTGCAGTGGTTCCAGGACGGCGACCGCATCGTCGTACCGGACGGTGATTTCGGTCGCCAGCGCGGTGGCACCAGCGGCCGAGAGCAAGTCCAGAAAGCCAGTTCCCTCTTCACCCCAGGGAGCCCCGTTGAGCAGAGCACCAAAGGCCCGCAGGTTAGCCAGCGCCGCGTCGCCCGAGGTGTTGGCAAAAGGGTGTTCCAGCGCCTCGGGACACGTCGCGGTGGTGCAGTCGCGAAGGCCGGCCGGGGCGGCCAGCTTCATGTCCTTGGTCTCTTCTTCGGCATAGAACATGGCGTCCGAGACGGACTGCAGGGCGTCCTGAACGGAGGGCCAGGTCTCGCTACCCTGCCCTGCATTGACCAGCTCCGAGCGGAAGTCGCCGCTCTCGGGCCTCCAGAAATCATGCAGCCGCACGGCCTGTAGTGTGAGTAGCCGAGAGGCGCTCCAGGCATACACGGCACGGCGCGCGACAATTTCTTCTGCCGAGAGCGCGGACCATGTTCCGTCTGTATTCAGTGCTGAGTTGGGCGCACACGCGTTCCCGGTGTCGCTATCAAAGAGCAGGTATTCGAGGGTCGCCAGACCACGTACGTTGATGGCCTCGGCTGCCAGCGCGTCGGGGTCTGCGTGGGCGGGTTCCACGGTCTCCTGATCGACTCGACAACGGTTTACCAGCGGCCAGGAGTAGATTTCGTCCCGAATCGATTCTCCGCCCGCGACGCTCTCCATGAGCCCGGCGGGGCCGAATTGCATGACTTCAACCGCCTGCCACGAGAGCATGGCGGTTCGCCAGGCGTTGCGAGCCTCGGTCAGCCTCACATTGTCGGGCGCTTCGGCGTACGATTGCAAAGCCGCTTCAAGTGCCTGCGTATCGGCGACAAATTGAGCGAGTGATGGAAGCACCACCTTGTCTGCGATGCTGGTGAGGATATTGCGCTTGAGATCAGCGGTCTCTGCGCTTTCACCTGT
>JAGWVZ010000551.1 GCA_018970625.1 Myxococcales bacterium
GCCGTTACCAGAAAGAAGATCAAAAGCAGGAACACACAATCAATCAACGGAGTCAGGTCGAGGGTGACCTCCTGACGCCGGCGTCGCGTGTCACGAAAGTTCATACGTCCTCTGCAGAACGGCCCTGCGTCAGCGACTCGGCCGCGGGCCCGGCGGCGATGCTCCCTGAAGAAACGCCAGCTGAGGCCGACGCAGGGCAAATCAGCTCCCCAAGGTCGAGCGACGCTTCTTCCAGGTCCGCTATCAGGCTGTCGACGCGAGACAACAGCACGCGGTGCGCAACAAAAGCAGGTATCGCCACCATGAGGCCGGCCGCCGTCGTGATCAGCGCCTCCCAGATGCCTCCGGCGAGCGAGTTCGCATTAACCGACCCGGTCGCAGCCACCGTGTCGGTAACTCCCTGAAATGTTTCGATCATACCAGTGATCGTCCCCAGCAGCCCCAGCAGCGGCGAGATCGTGACGATCGCGCCCAGCGCCCCAATATAGTTTTCGAGCTCGGCAGCTTCGCGACGACCACGATCCTGCATGGCCTCGCGCACGACCGAACGACCGGCGTGCACCATCTTCAGGCCCGCGAGCAGGACGGCCGAAATCGCCGAGTCGTTCGTTGCACACAGGTTGCGAGCCTCGTCGTGGCGACCTTCCGTCAGCATCTGACGCACGATGTACATCAGGCGAGGTGGCAGGACGCGACGTCGTTGCAGTGTCCACAATCGCTCGAACAAGATCGCGGTCGCCATCACAGACGCGCCAGCCAGCACGTACATAACGGGGCCACCAAGCTGGAAGAACTCCCAGATGCGCTGCATGTGACTACTTCTCCGGACGTTCAGAAGGGACGGGCGCTGCAGGGGAGCCATGCGCCACGGAATCGTACTGCTCGCGTGGACAGATGTGCAGGGCATGCCTCAGATGCGGCCAATGCGTCTGATTTGTCAGCGAAGCAAGAGAGATGCGGTCGGCTGCGTGCGCCAGTGTGCGAACCAGACGAAACGAGACGGGACGTATCACCGCCCTGTACCACAAGGCCAGTGTCAGCACGAACGCCGCAAACGAAACCAGCGCGCCCGACACCCATCCCTGTTCGCGCCACAACCACATCGCGCTGCCGCCAGCCAGAGAGGGAGGCACTATGCCTGTGGCGTACCACCACTCCAGACGGCGGTTGATGTTGGCAGCGAGGGTGTTTAGGCTCTCCAACGCTGCGGTCTGGTCCGTCTGACCCGTCGTTTGCATCCAGTTCCTCGGCGGCCACCTCGGGCGGCGTCTCATTCCGTGCAGAATTCGAATGGCGAAACCTACCGGCCGCACCGTTATTCACGAACCCGTCGAAGCGGAAGTCGTATTCCGCGCCGTCCTGGGAAGCGCACGCAATCCTGCCGAGCCCTGTCTTGGTATTGATGCGCGGTCCTTTGAGGAGCTCGGATGGGACCGGATTTGCGGGGAGATCGCGAATCGATGCGTTACGGACGACGCCGCAGAGCTGGCTCGTTTGCTGGGGCCGCTCGAGTGGGGACCACTTCCGGGCAGGCGGCGCGACGAAGTCATGGAGCTGATGCAGCTTCTCGGCACCGATGACACGCCCCCCGTTCGAGGGGTGAAGTCCATTGGCAGGGCGCTGCTTCGGGTGCGCAAAGGAGACTGCCTGCAGGGCGTCGACCTGCTCGCCATCGCCGATACCACCGTGACGGCCGAGCGGGTTCGCGAGTTTTTTCGGAGCCGCGCTGCTCGAACGCCTCTCATGACGCAGCATCTCGCGCGTCTTGTAAGTTGCCGCACCCTGGCTACCGAGATTCACCGTAGCATCGACCCTTCCGGGGAAGTCGCCGACACCGCTTCCATGGAATTGGCACGTCTGAGGCGTCGCGTTGCGTCGCTTCGCGACCAGATTCGCGACCGCCTGGACCGGATTCTTCGCTCGCCCAGGTACGACGGGATTTTGCAGGACGAGTACATCACGATCCGTGACGAGCGGTACGTGGTGCCCGTTCGTGCGGGAGAAAAGGGAGATTTTCCGGGGATTGTGCATGGCCAGTCGGCGTCGGGGCAGACGCTCTTTATTGAGCCGCAGGAGCTGGTTGGGCTCAACAATGAGTTTCGTGTCGCACAGATGGACGTCGAACAGGAGATTCGACGCATTCTGCTCGCGCTCACGGCGCAGGTCGGGCGCCACGTCGATACGCTGGAGGACAATCAGGACATCCTGACCTATCTGGACCTTTCGCTCGCTTCGGCCACGATGGCCGGCGACCTGCGCTGCGAGGCACCCGTGCTCACCAGTGCTCGCGAACGCGCTGCGCTTGATCTGCGGCGGGCGCGGCATCCTCTGCTCGCGCTTCGCGAATTCGCAGGCGAGCTGATGGTCGTCGAAAATGACGTCGCCTTGCCGGCGAACGCCCACGTCCTTGTGATTTCGGGCCCCAACACTGGCGGCAAGACCGTCACTCTCAAGCTGTTGGGGCTGTTTACGATCATGACGCGCGCCGGACTCCCCGTTACGTGCGACAAAGACTCTCGTTTTCCGCTCTTCGAGTCGTTATTCAGCGACATCGGCGACGACCAGAACGTCGAACGGGACCTCTCCACCTTTTCGGCCCATGTGCGCAACATCGCGCGCGTCCTGCCCGACTGCGATGGTTCATCGTTGCTCTTGCTGGATGAACTCTTCGCCGGCACCGACCCCGAGCAGGGCGCTGCTCTGGGACGCGCCTTGCTGGACGAGCTCGCCCGCCGCGGAACGTGGTGCGTGGTTACCACTCACCTCGAGAGGCTGAAGACGCTGGCTTTTGAAGACGAACGGTATGCATGCGCTTCGGTGGGGTTCGACGTTGCGCGTCTTGAACCGACCTATTCCTTGCGAATGGGCGTTCCGGGCGCCAGCTACGCGTTGCGCATCGCGGCGCGGCTGGGTCTCTCGGCTCGGATTTGCGAAAAAGCTGAGTCGCTGCTCGGCGATGCGCCATCGTCGGAGCGAGAGCAGCTTTTGGACCGCCTTCAGGTGGAACATCAGCAGCTCGTCGAGGAGCGCCGGGAGG
>JAGWVZ010000016.1 GCA_018970625.1 Myxococcales bacterium
CCAAAGCTGCGATACACCGACGCAAACTCCGAACCCACAGCGCCAGCACCCATGACCACCAGCTTCGACGGCACCTTCTGGATCTCCAGAATATCGTCCGAGTTCACCGTACGCACGTGATCCATCTGGATAAACGGCATGTCCGCGCATGCGCTGCCCGTCGCAAGAATCACGTGCTTCGTCTCCAGGGTCGTGACCTTCCCGTCGGCTGCCGTCACGCTCACCTTGCCCGGCCCCGCCAGTCGTCCGTGTCCGCTGTGCACGTCCACCTTGTTCTTGCGCATCAGAAAGTTCACGCCCTTCGAGTTCGTGTCCACCATCTTCGCACGGAACTTCTGCACCCCACCGAAGTCCACGGCAACGCCGGTTACGCTGATGCCGTACTTCGCCGATTCCCGCATCTTCTCATACAAGTGAGCGCTCTCCAGCAGCGCCTTCGTCGGTATGCAGCCGCGAAGAAGGCACGTGCCGCCCAGACGAGTGTCCTTCTCGACAATCGCAGTCTTCAGACCCAGCTGAGAACAGCGAACGGCCGCCACATAACCACCGGGGCCTGCACCAATAATCGTCACATCGTACTGCGTGGTCGACACGGGAACCTCTGAAAATCGGGGAAAAGACTCGGCCATTCCTGCACGCGCGCGGCTCTATCATGTGACCGACGATGCGGCAACCTGCACGCTCCCCTGATCACGCTTTGCAACAGCGGCAATCCCCTGCACCCGACTCCAACTGCCACCGCCCTGCCAGATACTTCCCTAACAGGCGCCAACAGCGCATGATGTTCCCACTCTGCCACCTGACCAGGAAACCCACCATGCTGTCCCGGCTCGGACAACTCTTTGATCGTGTCGCCCAACGCGTCGTGCCGGACCCTTTCGTGCTGGCGCTGATTCTCACCGCGTTCGTCATGCTCGCCGGCCTCTGGTCACTCAGCACCGGCGCCGCACCGCTCGCCGCTGACGCCGAACCGCTCTCTGACACTCTCCGGGTGCTGCGCGCCTGGTTCACCGGGTTCTCCAACCCCGCTGGCCTGGCCTTCGCCCTGCAAATGGCGCTCGTCCTCGTCACCGGACAGGCACTGGCGCTCAGCCGACCCATGACGCGCCTTCTCGAATCCGTCGCGGGCCTGCCCCGCACCACCTCAGAAGCCGCCGCGCTCGTCGCCTTCATCACGTGTATCGCCTCCATACTGCACTGGGGGCTCGGTGCCATCGCAGGCGCCATCGTTGCGCGCGCCGTATTTCAAACCGCCACCTCCCGGGGCCTGCATTTCCATTATCCGTTGCTCGGCGCCGCTGGCTATACAGGATTCGCCGTATTCCACGGTGGCCTCAGTGGCTCTGCTCCGCTCAAAGTCGCCGAGCAAAATCATTTTCTGGCAGAAACAATCGGCGTTATTCCCATTTCGCAAACACTGGGCAGCCCCCTGAATATTGCGATCGTCGCGACACTCACCCTGCTTTTTCCCGCCCTTTTTTACGCGCTCGCACCCGCACAACCCGAAACTTTGCAGGGCGGCAGCACGCCCTCTGCGACGACAGAAAACCCCAGTGCCTCGAACGCAGGGCAAACCGTCGATCAGACCCCGGCGAGCGATTCCAGAGCAGCGCCAGACACCAGCTCGTCAGCCGATGCACAGTCAACCCCGGATAGAGCACCCACCCCTTTTTCACCCGCCGCCCTGCTTGGTGGCTGGTTACCGCTCAGTGTCATTATCTGGGCACTATGTACGGGGTTTCTGGCATTCGATATCAACGCATTCACCCTGATTTTCCTGTTTGCGGGAATTGGTCTGCATGGCCAGATTCAGCGTTATGTGGATACCGTTACCGACGCTGCGCGCGCCGCCGGACCTGTCCTTCTGCAATACCCTTTCTATTTCGCGATTGTCGCGATGATGCAGGCAACCGGACTCATTGTACTGTTCAGTGAGTTTTTCGTCCGCATGGCAACGGCGGAGACCTTTCCGGTGATCGCGTTCTGGTCCGCTGCCATCCTGAACATTATCATCCCGTCGGGCGGAGGTCAGTGGGCCGTTCAGGGGCCCATTCTTGCACAGGCCGGACTGGAGCTCGGCGTTGATCCGGGCGTCATCGTGATTGCATTTGCCCACGGCGACGCGAGCACCAATCTGTTACAGCCCTTCTGGGCGCTGCCCCTGCTTGGACTCATGGGCTTACAGGCCCGCCAGATTATTGGATATTCAGCGCTCGCATGCGTCGCCATGCTGCTGGTTGTCTCTGTGCTACTGGTCGTCATGACCTGACTCGGTGCGCAACCTTTGCTGGAAACAACCCGGGCGTTCGGCTACGGTAGCGCCCTTACCGCCTTTCCTTGCTGGAGATGTGCATGTCTGCCCGCGTTTCCGTTGTTGATTCCATGGCCCGCCTCCTCTTCACCTGCGCCCTCTGTGCGCTCCACTCGCTTGCAGCCTGCGGCGGCGACGAAGAGACCCCCGCTGCGGACACCGGCGAAGCAGATGCAGCCGACGTGACGGACACGACGGACGGCTCAGCGGACGCATCGTCCGACGTCGAAGAGGTTCCACCAGCACCAACGGAAGTAACGTTCACCCTGCGCAACGGAAACCCGGGCGGCCAGTCCCGTTGGGTGGAAGTCACAAACTCGCTCGGAGCGCCGGGGTGGTGGACCATTACCGTGGACAACAGGGAGGCGCAGCTGCTGCGACCACACGACACCTGCGCCAACTGCAATTGCGGTGAAGCCTGCGAGCCGTGCGCGGACCCAACCGAGATTATTGAGCTCGCGCCCGGCGAGTCCATCGAGGGTGTCTGGAACTTCGAACTGTATGACATCGTCGCCGAGGGTGGCACGACGTGTGAATCACCGTTCGAATCGACCGCGACTTCGTATCGGGTGCAATTTTGCTGGAGCCCCGTTCCACCGGGTGAAGACGGCCGCCTGCCTGTGAACACCATCTCGTGTACTCGACTGCCCTTTCTTGTCGGCATCGACAACGAGGTCAGCTACGGCATTGAAGCGACCAATACCTGTGGCAACAACGCGTGCGACGAAGGCGAAACCCGTCTGACGTGCCCGGACGACTGTTTCAAGACCGGACCCAACGATCTGTACCTTGCCTGCCGACAGGTGTGCCGTCACGGTCAGGATTGTGACCCCGACTTCATCGCGGAAGATTGTGCGGCCGCGCGCTGCGCCCCCATTGAGGAATCCTTCGCTGGCGCAAGTACCGCCTGCCTTAACGCGGCCATTCAGGTCGAGGCCTGCGGCCGCGAGCTGGCCTGCGAAGATCTGAACACCTTCTTCACCGATATCGCATCTTCCGCGTGCGCCGAACTCGCGGCCGCCTTCAACGAAGCCTGCGCCGAATAATTTCAGGAAAATAATGACCGCCTATATTCCGTGGAATTCCCCTGAATTCTCTGCCGCCCTGAACCTGCAGAGGAGTATCGGCCTGGTCGACATGCATGTTGACCCCATCCTGCAAACCAGATTGTTCGGCTATGATATTGCCCGGGAGCACAAGGCCGGGCGGCCGGGACAACCCTTGTTCTGGCATTCCGATATCCCGCGCATGCACGAGGCAGGATACGGTACGGTCTGCATGGGAATTCACTGGCATCCATGGGAGAGTGAGCGCGGCTGGCAGGAGGCACTCAAACAGATCGATGTGCTGGATGCGCTGGCCCGAAACAACCCTGATGTCTGTGCCCGACCCGGATGCGCCGCCGACATTGGCAGCGCTGCGAGCTCGGGCAAGCTGAGCCTCATTCCCGGCGTCGAGGGTGCGCACATTATCAATGGAAAACTCGAACGGGTGGCCGAGCTCGCGCGTCGTGGTACGGCATACATGACGCTGGCGCATTTTTCGAAAAATGCTGCCGCGACACCCTCCATGGGGCGTGGTGCGAACGAGCGCGACGGACTCACCGACTTCGGCGTCACCCTCGTGCACGAGTTAAATCGGCACCAGATTGTCGTCGATGTCTCGCACCTGAATATGCCCTGTGCCATTCAGGCATGCCGTGCGTCTTCCCGTCCCGTACTCGCCACACACAGCGGCGCCAGAGGCTTGAACGACGCCGCGAGATTGCTCAGTGATGAAGCCATCGATGCAGTCGCCGCGACGGACGGTGTAGTCGGCGTCATTTTCGCCCCTGGTTTTCTGACAGGTAAACTCAACGCTGACAGTCACGCGGTCGCCGATCACATTGAGTACATCGTCAAACGTGTCGGAATCCGCCACGTCGGGCTTGGCTCCGACTACGACGGCTGGCTGCCCCGTATTCCATCGGACCAACGCGACTGCCGCGACCTCGTGAAAATCACGCACATTCTGCTTCAGCGCGGCTGGTCCGAATCCAGTATCGCCCTGCTCCTGCGCGACAACGTCGTGCGCGTCATGAACGCCTCGGCTACAGGCGCGCCCGTCGAACCCCCTACCGATTGAATCGAACCTCCATGCTGCAACGCTTTCGTGACCGCTCCGCTGCCGCCCGTTTACGCACCATGATGGCGCAGGCCGACTCGCGCGCCGCATGGTTTAGCGCGGCGCACGAACTGGATGTCCTCGAAGGCAACGACGCTTGGCGAGAAAGAGACGATTCCGACTGGTTTAACGCCACGCTGCTGCGTGACAATGCGCACGAACTGGAGCGGCTACGGGCGGCCGGTGACCCGCTGGCACTCGAGGCTCTGCTCACCGAGAGCCTGTATCGGCACTTGTCTGACATCAGCTCAACCACACTGTACGAGCAGACCCACACCGGAGAAACCCGGCGCGTGATCGGTGACTGGCTTGATGCCTGTGTGGCCGCCATCGAATGGTTGCGCGACGCTGAGTTACCCGGGCTCTCGCGCGCGCTGCGCCGCGAGAAATTTATCAGGGCGGACGCAAATTTTGGCGATACCGGCCTTCTCTTGTCGGGCGGGGGTGCCTGGGGTTTGTACCATCTGGGGGTGGTCAAAGCGTTACTACAAACCAACCTGCTGCCCGAGGTGATCTGTGGCTCCAGCATGGGAGCCATTATTGCTGCGGGAGTATGCACCCGCAACACGCAGGAATTAAATGAATTATTTACTAACCCGGCGAGCATTCACCGAACGGCGGTCCAGCTACTCGACCCTCGTGGCATGATACGAGAAAAGACACTTCTCAGTCCTCATCAGCTGCGTGAACATGTCGAGGCAAATGTCGGAATGTATACCTTCCGTGAAGCCTGGGAACGAACGGGACGCGTTCTGAACGTCTCCATCTCTCCCACTCGAGCGCGGCAAAAACCACGCGTCCTGAGTTATCGAACCGCTCCCGATGTGTTGATCGCAGACGCCACGGTAGCCTCCTGTTCCATTCCCGGGTTGTTTCCGGCGGTCACGTTGCGAGCACGCAATATGCGCGGAGAAATCGTCCCCTATGTACCCACCGAAAAATGGGTCGATGGTTCCATGCGTGGCGATTTGCCCATGCAGAGACTGGCTCGCCTGCACAACGTCAATCACTTCATCGTCAGTCAGGCCAACCCTTTTGTTTTGCCCTTTGTCGTGCATCGCCACCACGGCCCGGTGCGCCGAGGAACACGCCTGATGGGAGCCCTGGTGCGTGCGCAGATGGCGGCCGTGCTCAATGAAACCAGGCAGCGCTTTCACTCCGACACCCTTCGACCGTGGCTCGATACGGCACATGCATTGACGGGCCAGCACTACGGAGGCGACATCACCATTCATCCGCGAGTCCCGCCGGCAAAATATATACAGGTCATGGCCAATCCATCGCTCCATGAGCTGCATCAATACATCCTTGGCGGCGAGCGGGCCACCTGGCCACGCCTGCCTGCGATTCGCGATCAGACGCGCATCAGTCGCACGCTCAAGGACGCCGTTCACATGCTTCGCGACACCTGATCCCCGGGCGATCGTGGTTCCACCTCATGCGGGTTTGCGGCGAATACGGGCCACCTTCAGCGCACCAGAATCCAGCTGGTGCAACGTCACGCCAACTCACTCAGCGAGAAAGCCAGCGCAGCATCCAGTCTGCCACGTCATGGGCGACACGCTGATGGGTCATCACGGTAAAGTGATTTCGACGTGGAACCAACAGATGTTCCGTCGGACCTCTGAACTGACGTCCGAGCTCAAAAGCCTGTTCGGCTGGCGCAATACGATCCCAGTTGCCGTTCACAAATATCGCGGGAGTATCTTGAATCTGGGCAGCCGAATCCAGCGGGTTCAGAAATTGAATCGCGGCGTCAATCACGGGCTCTGTCAATCCGTGTAAAATATCGATTTCGAAAAAACCCCGCTCATGTGACTCACTTGCAATACGAATAGACCCGCGCAAACCACGCAGCAACACATGAGGCGGTGCCACACGAAATCCTTCCAGCGCTTCAGGGTTCAGCGTGGTCACGAACTCGCTCAATCGCGCCCCTGACGGCATTCGCACACGAACCGGGGTGGAAACCAGGGCCACCGCGCGCGCCAGGCCCGTCGCAGCCGATGCGTTCAGTGCACACGAGCCACCCAGGCTAATGCCCATTGTCCCCAGCCGGTCCGCGTCCACCTCGGGCTGCATCGACAGCCAGCGCAACGAGTCGCACGCAGTCTGCGCCAGACCCGACCCGGTAAGCGCTCTTGGATGAGACGCGTGGCCATCCAGCTCGAAAAACAAAACGCCCACACCGCGTTGTAGCAACGCCCTGATGTAGTGGATATAGGCCCAGGGCGTCGCGGCAGACGTGCCGTGCGCCAACAGGACCGCGGGAACGGGCGCCGTCTCGGCCTGGGAAGGCAACATCAGCACACCAGAGGTCATCGTCTCGCCGACAGGAATCTGAACCTCGCGAAACGTCGCACGCTCGTGACGCGCATGGATGACCTGACGAACATCCTGCCTGGATGGGATCGACGTGACTACCCGGAGGGTCATGCGCATCAGCGAAGAGAGCAGAGGCACATGACCAGGACGAGGAGCCAGCGGCAAAGAAGCAGGGTGGAGCATTCGGTAACGTCAGCCTGTGGTCAATTCGGGCAATACCCGATTTCCATCGGCGCCAAATGTATCTACGCCAACATTCGCGGCATGTAGCATGGAAACGAACACGTTGGCGACAGGCGTCTCCGAGGCAAATCGAATATGCCGACCACCGCGAAGGGCACCCCCGGCGCCCCCACAAAGCAATACGGGCAGGTTGGTATGTGCGTGGGAGTTGCCGTCCTCGATCTCGGACGAGAAAAATATGGCGGACTGGTCCAGCAGGGTGCGGCCATCGGGAAGGGTGTGCGCGGTCATGCGATCCATCAGGTCAGCCAGACGACCAACCTCGTATTCATTGATTCGCTCCAGACGCTCGAAATTCTCGGGTATATTCTGATGATGCGATATCTCGTGATGCGCACCCGTGACGCCAATAAAATCATAGCTCCGGTTCGAGCCTCCATTGGCAAACATGTGGGTAATGACGCGCGTATTATCGCAGACCATCGCCTGTACCATCAGCTCGTTCATGATGTCCGAATACTCATCCAGACTTCCCTCGAACGCTTCCGGAACCTCCTCGGGACCACAACTCAGGTCACTCATATCCAGAATGCGTCGCTCAAGGTCTCGAATACCCGTCAGATACTGATCGAGTTTCTGCCGATCATTGACGCCGAGGCGCGCTTGCAGTGACAGGGCATCCTGCACCGCGAAGTCGAGGATGGACTCTCGGCGACTGCGCTGACGTTCGATCTGTTCAGGGCTCAACTCGCCAGGCCGCAGGCCAAACAGTCGCTGAAATACGACAAGCGGGTTCGTAATTTTCGGCAAAGGCGTCGCCTCGTCGGCCCAGGAAATATTGCGCACGTACGCGCAGCTGTAGCCTGAATCGCAGCCGCCCACCGAGACGCCCCCCTCAAGCCCGGTCTGCAGTGACGGGAGCCGCGTACCGGCACCCAGCACCGAGGCGGCAACCTGATCGGCCGAAATTCCCACGGATATATCGGTACCTTCGGTTTGACGCGGCAAACGCGCAGTCAGAAAAGCGCCTGTGCCGCGCGCGTGATCCCCGGGCACGGAGTCGATCGCATTTCGGTTTGCCACCTGGCTCAGCACCAGCGTGTGCGCACGATGTCGTTCCAGCGGGGTCAGAATCTGCGGCATGACAAAATCAGCCCCCGTCGTCGCAGGCGTCCAAGAGGGCATATGAATACCGTTGGGAACATAAAACCACAACAGCCGTACCGGCTCGACCAGCTCGTCGGCGTATGCCGCACCTCGCCGTCCCGCTGGCAACATGGCTTCCAGCAGCGGTAAACTCAACGCGCCAGCCCCCAGACGAAGAAAGCTGCGACGCGAAAATCGGGGTGTCGTCTTCATGGGGCACCTCCCACAGCGGCCGCTCCTCGGCTCAGAAAAATGTCCGAACGCACAATGGCCGAGGCCAGATCAGCAAAGGATGCACCTGCATCGATGTAATCCACGCGAATATCGCGCAGCCACGGCGTGTCAGCGGTCGACAGGCCGCGCCCCAGCGCATACGTCACCAGCTGACGGGTGACACACCGATGAAAGGCAGGATCTTCGGCAATAATCGATGCCAGATCTTCATGCCCCACAAACGCCAGCTCGCCGGGCAATACACCAGACGCGTCAATCCGCCCCGACGAGTCTTCGTCGCGCCACAATCCAATCGCGTTGAAGTTCTCGAGACCCAGCCCAATCGGATCCATACTCAGGTGACACGCTGCACAGCCCGGGTCACTCCGGTGAATCTCCATGCGCTCCCGCAGGCTCAGATCACCTGTTTCTCCCGTCTCCGGCAACCCCTCCACCCCTGCAGGCGGCGGGGCCGGCTCCTGACACAGCAGCTGACCCAGGACCCACTTGCCACGCCGCACCGGTGATGTGCGGTGTGGATACGAAAGCGCCGTCAGAATGCCCGCCTGCGCCAGCAATCCACCACGCTTCCCCGACGGATCAATCACACGCTCAAATGTCTCGCCGAATGAGCCAGAGATGCCATAGAAATCAGCCAGCTCTGCGTTCACAAATACGGCATCCGACGTCAGCAGTTCCGTCAGTGGAATTTCAGCCGCAATAAACTGTCGAAAGAAATGCTGCATTTCTGCAACCATCGCTTCGCGCAACGAGTCGGTAAATGCCGGGAAAACCGCAGGATCAGGACGCACACTCTCCACGGCTCGAATATACAGCCACTGACCCGCGAAATTCTCGACCAGCGACTCGGCGCGCGGATCGGCCAGCATACGGCGCACCTGAGCATCCAGAACCTCCGGGGTGCTCAACTCTCCTGCCGCAGCCAAATCAAACAACTCCTGGTCGGGCATGCTGCTCCACAGAAAGTACGACAGCCTGGAGGCAATCTCCCACTGATCCAGACGTGCCCCGTCGTCAGCCCCCTCGGCGACCGTCGTCTCGGGGCGATAGACGAACCTCGGCGATACCAGCACAGCTGTCATGGCGGTCTGCAGGGCCTCTTCCCGGCTGTCACCCGCTGCGATTTGTTCCTCCATCATCGCCAGCAGTCGCGCCATCGCTTCGGGGTCCGCCGGTCTCCGCCACGCACGGTCCGCAAATCGTTGCAAAATATCGCGCGCACACCCAGCGGCGGCATCATCGGTCAGCGAACACGTCAACCATGCATCGCGCATGGGATTCGGTTCACCCGGCAAACCGATGGGCCCGGTCAGCGTCCAACCTGCGACAAACAGATTCCGATCCTGACCGAGCGTTGGATCATAATAATCATTCGTAAACCGAACGGTGACCACGTGTGGCCCGGTGCCCAGCTCAAGCTCCACGCTCACTTCTCCGGGTACACCCGACGGCGCGACAATCGATTCGGTCATCACGACCAGACCGTCCACTTCGACGACCATCACGGGAGCAACACCCGCAGCCGACGTTCCACCGGCACGCACCTGAAGCAACCACCGCCCTGCCATAGAAATGTCGCTTACCTGTTCCAGAAAACCATTCGACCACAGCAACCATCCCTCGCCAGGCTGCGCTCGTCCGGCGCTACCCGTTAACAGAGAGGCATCCACCACGACGCTGACAGGCTCCACCAGGGGAAGGTAAAACACATCGGCCATTAACTGCTCAGCCGCCGCCAGATATTGCTCCACATGTGTCGGGGTAGTCGTGAGCACGTCGGCGACATTGTCAAAACCATAACCGTGGTCATCGTCAGGAAAATTATCGGCAGGGCGGCGGTCCGTTCCCAGAAGATCGCGAACCGTGTTGTTGTACTCCGCCCTGTTCAGTCGGTGAATCGTCACCCGCCCCGGATCATCACCGTGTTCCGAACTACCGTCGACCCGCGCATCCGGCACAACGCCACTGTCGGATTCAACGCCGTCTGCCGCGTCACGATCTGTTGTTGCGCCGTCGGTTGACGTTACTCCATCCTGCGGCGGACCAACGTCTGCCGAAGCCGCATCGGCACCTGACACGTCCGTGGCGCCCGAGTCATCAGCACCCGGTTCAGCCGGTTCGCTACCGCCGTTGTCCCCGGACATGGTCGCGCAAGCAGACGCAACGTCAAACAGCAACGCCAACATTAGAAAACGAACCGTCGAATTCATGTCCGACTCCCTGGCAAGTCACCGGGACGCCGGTGCGCGTGCCAGCGTATCACCTGCGCACAAACGGGTGCAACATGCGCGTCATATGCTGCAGGCAGTGCGTGTTCAGACCTCGACGCATGCGAGCGCTCGACCTGAGGTAGACAGGGCGTGCGCGCGCCGAGCCGCATCGCGCACAGACCAAAATCGGGCTACGCAATTCAGCAGTCGGCTTTAACCACGACAGCGGCGAGACCACCGCCGGATGGAACGAGAGCCCGACCGCGTTCACACGGCAACCTATTGACCGCAGCGCGCCGTCCTACCATGCTGCGCCGCGTCACTTTGTACCGGTCTGTCCCGCACCCGCCACAGGATTCGCGCCCATGAGCCACCCCGCCCACGTGCTCGTCGACAAAAACGGCCAACCGACCCGCGACGAAGCCTGGATTTTTCGTACATACGCCGGACACACCACCGCCGCCGCATCCAACGCGCTGTACCGGGAGAACCTGTCGCGCGGCCAGACCGGGCTGTCCATCGCCTTCGACCTGCCCACGCAGTGTGGCTACTCTTCGGCCCACCCCATCGCGCGTCCCGAGATCGGGAAGGTCGGTGTGCCCGTCAACAGCCTCGATGATTTCCATGTCCTCTTCGACCAGATTCCACTTGCGAAGATGAACACGTCGATGACCATCAATGGTACCTCGATGTGGCTTCTGGCCCTGTACATCGCGCTCGCACGTGAACGGGGCGAAAACCCGCGCGACCTTCGGGGCACTACACAGAACGATATCATCAAGGAATACCTCGCCCGTGGCACCTACATTTTTCCGCCGGAGGCCAGCCTTCGAATCACCGCGGAAATGTACGAGTATTGCCTTGATGAGGTGCCGAACTTCAACCCGTCCAACGTGTGCTCTTACCACCTGCAAGAGGCGGGCGCGACTCCGGCACAGGAGCTTGCCTTTGCCCTGATCACCGCAATTGGTCTGTTGGACCAGCTGCGTGAGCGCGGCAGACTCGATCAGGACGCGTTCGATCGGGTCGTCGGTCGCATTTCCTTCTTCGTGAACTCCGGTATCCGATTTATCGAAGAAATGTGCAAAATGCGGGCGTTTACCGCGCTATGGGACGAGATCACGCTCGAACGTTATGGTGTCAAAGACGAGAAATACCGGCGATTCCGATACGGTGTGCAGGTCAATTCTCTGGGACTCACCGAGTCGCAGCCAGAAAATAATGCATGGCGTATTCTCATTGAAGCGCTCGGCGTGACACTCAGCCGCGACGCCCGCTGCCGTGCGCTGCAGCTTCCTGCGTGGAACGAGGCCCTGTCACTGCCGCGCGCGTGGGACCAGCAGTGGTCACTTCGACTACAACAAATCCTGGCCTACGAGACCGACCTGCTCGAATACCCCGACCTGTTCGACGGCAGCCCGGTGATTCAGTCGAAGGTTGAGTCACTGATGCGCGATGCAAGGGAAGAAATTGACCGCATTCTGGCGATGGGTGGCGTTAAACAGGCCATTGATTCCGGCTACATGAAGACAGCTCTGGTGCGCTCCATGTCTGAGCGCATGCGGCGCATCAATGCCGGAGAGCAAATTGTCGTCGGCATGAACAAATGGAAAGACGCGCTGCCCTCGCCGTTGCTCGGCGGTGAAGACGGCGGTCTGTTCCATGTCGATCGCGAGGCGGCCGCGGGCGTTCTGGCGGCCCTGCAAACCACACTCGCCCGTCGCGACGAAGGTCGCGCGCAGGCTGCGCTTGCAGCCCTGAAGCAGGCTGCCATTTCGGGCGAAAGCATGATGGAGCCAAGCATTGAGTGCGCCCTCGCCCGTGTTACGACGGGGGAATGGGCAGACGCCATGCGCTCTGTTTTCGGAGAATATCGCCCGGCCACCGGGATTGACGGCCAGAAACTCGGACTCACGGGAGAACGCGTTGATTCACTGCGCAGCCGCCTGCAGACACTGACGGACAAGCTCGGACATCGTCCGCGCATCGTCATTGGAAAACCGGGACTCGACGGGCACAGCAATGGTGCCGAAGTCATCGCCGTTGCTGCACGACATGTGGGGTTTGACGTGATTTATGGTGGTATTCGCCTGACACCCGACGATATCGCGCGCACCGCCGTCGAAGAAGACGCCGACCTGATTGGCATTTCGATTCTGAGCGGTTCTCACATGGAGCTCACCGAACAGTTACACGAATCACTGCTGGTACAGAATGCGGGCGATATTCCGGTCGTCATCGGAGGAATTATCCCGCCCGACGATGCCGCAGTCCTGATGAAGAGCGGCATTCGAGCCGTCTTTACTCCCTCTGATTACGAGTTGATTGACGTGATGGCGCGCATGACGGCCATTATCGAAGAAAACCATGCAGCCGGCTGAGCTCATTGCCTCCATTCGTGCAGGCGACAGACGGGCGCTGGGCCGAGCCGTGACCGTGTTCGAAGACGCCCGACCGCTCGCCGTACACAGGCGCAGGGAGCTGTTGTCGGCGTGTGACGCTCAGAATTTGCCACCGCGTGCTCACGTTGTTGGGATTACTGGAACACCGGGCGCCGGAAAATCGACGCTGATTGACTCGCTCATTACACAGCTGCTTCGAGATACCCCACAACTGACCATCGCGGTCGTTGCAGTCGATCCAACCAGCGCGCAAAGCGGCGGAAGTATTCTGGGTGATCGAACCCGCATTCAGGGCGCTCGAACCAGCCAACGCGTATTTTTTCGCTCGCAGGCCTCCAGTCTCGCACTGGGAGGGCTAAGTCGTACGACCTTTGCCGTGTGTCGCCTGTTGGAACGGCTGTTCGATCTGGTACTCCTCGAAACCGTTGGCGTCGGTCAGAACGAAATCGAGGTCTGTCACGTCGCGCACCACACCTGGCTGGTCATGCCACCGCTCGGTGGCGACCACATTCAGTGGATGAAGGCGGGCATCATGGAAATTCCAGACGTGCTGATCCTGAATAAGTCCGATCAGAGCGAGCTCGCCCGTCGCAGTTATCACTCGCTTCGTTCCGCTCTGGCCCTCGCACAACCGGGATTCCGCAGTGTGCCACCCATCATCCGAACCAGCGCGCTGACCGGAAGTGGTGTCGACGAGCTCGTCATATGGCTGAGCGACAACCGTGCGGCGCAGGACGCGGCCACGCGGGAGAGTCGCTCCCGATATTTTTTTCAGCGCTGGCTGGTCGACGAATATGGGCGAGCAGGCTGGCGGCAATTCGAGCAGCAACCGGATTATTCGAATGTCATGGCGCTGGCCAGCGAAGACTTTGAGGGCGCTCAGGCAAAAGTGACTGCCGCGTGGGCATAAGCATCTTCCACCATGCTTCTCACGTGGAAATGGTGAGGGGACAGTCAGGGTGCAGAGCCGTTACTTCACGAGTTTTGAGAATTTATGGTAGAACGGGGTCTTGGACTTCTCGTTCTTTTCTTCCACCTCACCGTTGAGAAACGGCATGTACATGGTCCGGCGCTGACTGGCGAGACCGGTCAGCGTCGCCTTACCAACGCGGTGCCACAGACGACCATCGTGCAGCGTCAAATCTCCAGCGTTGGCCTCGACGATGTACTCACGAGGGTCTACCTCGTTGTCCATGAAGTGACGCTTGCCAAACAGCATCCCGGCAAGGCCCTGCTCGTGAGTACCGGGAATCACCCGCAGCGCTCCTTTGTTGGCGTGCGAATCGTCGATGTAAAACCCGACATTCCACATGGGCTGCGGCAGTTTTCCGTAGAAAATGTCGCGTAGTGAGTCGATGTGCCAGCCAAGCTTCGTATAGTTTGAGCCGGGAACATTCAGGAAATTGTTGACCACCACGCCGTCCTTTTCGCGCTCGCCAATGCGGAAGTCTGGCCCACAGATTTTACGCACCACCTCGAATCGAGGGTCTTTGAGCCAGTCATGCAACCACGGAGAGAACAGGGACGTAAAGGCAAAGCGATTTACGAATTTATTCCCATTTTCATCCACACCATATTTGAGCGGGATTCCATTCACTTCGGTTCGGTTCGCTGCCACCCACTCCGACTCAATCCGCGATAATTCATCGCGCAGGGACTGAACCTCTGCGGCGGTTGCAAAGCCCCGGAAACGAATGAAGCCGTGCGTACTCAGGAATGCCTGCATCTCAGCCGTATATTCGCCGGTCCATTCAAATGAAGCGGCGGGCGGGGGGGAAGTAACGGCAAGAGGATATCTCATGGGGAC
Organism: Myxococcales bacterium; assembly: GCA_018970625.1. The sequence goes on from JAGWVZ010000016.1 coordinate 14,782, forward strand.
TCCACAAAGGAACGGGTGGTCAGATATAGTGATTCAACAATTGCCTCTCGAAGGGCAGCGGCGTCCTGAACGCCAAACGCGGCCGCCAGCGAGGCATCATCCTGAATGGCAAAGCGGGCAATCAGGAAACTCAAGGTCACGACCAGACGACGTGCGCGTTCGGCCGTGATGCCTAATGTTACCGACAACAAGGGGACATGGCGTTCAAGCGACGGAATCACATGCTCCCGGGCTGTGGATTCTCGCAGATGGCCCAGGTCCAGAACCTCGCGCAACACCATTCGGATACCCACCTGCTCGGCTCTGGCGACGTCGAATACGACCCCGAGTGCGTCACGCATCGGAAGAACGAGAATCGCTGGTGCTGCCTGTTCTGCCCGAACCGAAATGCGTTCGTACACCCACTCCATCGTCGCGCGATAGACGCCCTCTTTGCTCCCAAAGTGGTAGTTCAGCGTGGCGATGTTCACACCTGCGCCAGCCGCCAACGTGCGTGTAGAGGCACCGGCATACCCCTCAACGGAGAAGATGCGGGCGGCCGCCTCCAGAATTCGGGTCGGCGTGTCTGTCGTGGGAATGAAGGAGAGTTCGGTATGCATACAGCCTTCACGCTTGAATCAATCGATTGATTAGCGCAGAGAGGAACACAACTCAAGAGCGAGCTTGCGTTTCTGATGACAGTGCGTTCGATACGGGATCAGGCGCTTCCACGCCCGTAGTATGCCTCGCACCGCCCTGGAGCCTACCCTGTGAGAGTCACGCCGCATTTCGCACCTGAAACGCCCTGGACGAACGAACTGATACGCAACGATGGCACACCAGAGCCGTTGGCTGTGACCATCGGCAACTTTGACGGTGTGCATCGAGGGCACCAGGTCTTGCTCGCCCGAGCCTGCAAGGCCGCGGCGGAACTTGGACTTACGCCAGCTGCGCTGACGTTCGAGCCCCACCCCGCCACTGTGTTTCGAGGTGTCGACCCTTCCACCTACCGAATCACCACATCCGCGGAGCGTGCCGCTCTGCTTCAACGATTCGGCATGAAACACGTGTTCACGCGCCCCTTCGATCGTACGTTCGGACTGCTGACGGCCGAGCAGTTTGTTGAAGAGTTCCTTCTTCAGACCCTGGGTGCAAAGCACATCACCGTCGGGTTTGATTTCAGCTTTGGTGCAGGTCGATCAGGTCGTGCCGCGGATCTGGTTCGTATGGCGCGCCAATTTGGATTTGGTGTTGAGGTCGTCGAGTTACAACGAATCGGTCCGGACCCTGCTTCATCGACTCGCGTGCGGGAGCTGCTGCGCGCGGGCGACCTGCAAGGCGTTAATGAGATGCTGGGGCATCGATGGACGCTCACCGGGCATACGGCACACGGAGCCGGGCGCGGGCAAAAGATTGGGATTCCTACCGTAAACCTGTATCCGGAGAATCGTCTGCTCCCTCCGTTTGGCGTTTATGCCACGCGCATTCGAGTGGCCGGAAAGTGTTGGGACGCTATCAGCAATCTTGGCGTGCGCCCCACCTTCGAGACGTCGACGCGGGTGTCGCTCGAGACAATGATCCTTTCACCGGTTGAACAGGATCTGCACGATCTGCCAGCCGAGGTGGAAGTGATTGGGTTCGTGCGCCCTGAAATGCGTTTTGAAGATGCGGAGTCACTAAAATCGCAGATCGCAAAAGACATCGAAGCCACGCAGCAGCTGCTGTCCAACGAGCCCACCTGAAACACTCTCGACCTGCACACAACAGTCGTCAGCGTGAAGGGCGAAGAACGTGCTCAGGCAACCGCGGCCTGCCCGCGCCCATGGACGCTCATGAAAGGCGACGGTGCAGGGTTGGCGGAAACCTGTTCGATGTCAGAGCCTTGCACGCACGGGAAGCCGGTCACCTGATCACGACTCGGCCGACTTCTCTTCCAGATCTTCACCGTAGTACTCCTGAGCGCGCCGATAGTAATATCCTTGCGCGTAGTAGCCGTAATTACGACGGGACAGATCCACGTCGTTCAGCACACAGCCCAGGATATTTGCGCGCACGCTGCGGAGCTGATCCAGAGTGCGATGTAGAATCTCCTTTCGCGTGACACCGGCTTTGATGATGAGCACGATGCCATCGACAAACCGACTCAGCAAAGCTGCGTCGGTGACGGGTGTGACTGGCGGCGAATCCAGAATCAGCTGATCGAAGCGCGAGGACAAGTCATTCAAGACTTCCTGAAAACGCTCGGTGTGCATGAGTTCCGTCGGATTGGGCGGAATCGGACCGCTTGCCAAAACAAAGAGATTTTCAACGGGAGTAGACTGAATCGCTTCTTCGAAGGTGGCTTCACCCGTGAGGATGGACGTGAGACCGACATCCGCAGACATGCCCCAGGCTTTGTGAAGTCGCGGGCGCCGCAAATCCGTATCGATCATCAACACACGCTGTCCTGACTGAGCCATCACCGTTCCAATATTACTGGTCATGGTGGTCTTGCCTTCACGGGGGCCCGCAGAGGTCACCAGAAGACGATTCAATGGCTTCTCGGTCGCCAGGAAATGCAAATTTGTACGTATGGTGCGACAAGCCTCGGACAACGACGACCTTGGAAAGTCATACACGTACGTGTCGGGATTCCACGACTGCCCACGAGCGGGGCCGCGAGCACTTCGCCTCCGACTACGCTTGGGACGAATGGAGGGCACGAGACCCAGAAACGAGAGCGCGAACTCGCGCTCGAGATCTTCCTTGCTGCGTACGGTGGTATCCAGCGAGTCGAGACCCAGAGCAGCGGCAAACGCAAGTGCGACAGCCAGCAGCACGATCGCGCCCAACTGCGTGAACTGCTGCGGGTTATAGGGGCGACGCGGCTCCACAGCGGCTTCCACCACCTCGACATTATTGTACTGGGAGTTCCGCGTCAGGTCGACCTCCTGCATACGGCGCTTGATCATCAAAAACAACTCGCGATTCCCTTCGGCGTCGAGCAGCAGTCGATTGTAATTCACTTCATGTTCACCCAACTGCTGCACCTCGGCTTCTACCGTAGCGAGTCTGCCCGCGAGCGACCGCTCAAGTGACTCGGCGTTGCGATAACGGTTCTGCCAAACTGCCAGAACCGTACGCACCTCGGTCTCCAGATTGCGCTGCACCAGCTCAAGCTGCTCTCGAACCGCCATGACCTCGGGGTGTTCATCGAGGTAGTAGGTTGAAAGATCGATGTAGCGAACCTGAAGATCGATCAGCTGTTGCTTCAAGCCCTGCACAAGCGCGTTATCCATCAGTGGATCCACGGCAAGCTCGCCCAAATTTCCGCTCTCCAGAGCAGCGTCGATCTCGCGAACGATCGAGCGAAGGCGGTCCGTCTCCAGCCGAGCATCAGCGAGTTGTGCAGTGAGCGTCTGCATGGAGGCGAGAAGGGATACGTTGTCTTTCAGCGTCACCGTCAGGATGTTGTTGTTACGACGATACAGAACAAGCGCCTGCTCAGAGTCCTCCAGCCGGTTCTGCAAGACCTCCTGTTGTTCTCGCAACCAGGTCGCCGCGCGCTCAATCGACTCCACGTTCCGCTGCAGGTTCCGTTCGGTGTACACACGGGCGGTCGCATTGGCGATCGCGGCCGCCGAACCAGGACTCCCTGTCACCGCCGTAATGTGAACCAGCTGCGAGTCCTGAATCGGAGTCACGGTGATGCTACTCTGAATCAGACCAGGAATATCGATGGCCTGAATCGCAGCCTGTTGCTCAACCGGATCTGCGATGTGACGGACACCAAGAAACTCCAGATCCGTTTCAAGTTGAAGTTCCTGCGCGACTGTCTCGGCAATGTTG
>JAGWVZ010000552.1 GCA_018970625.1 Myxococcales bacterium
GCACGGGTCCATGTCGCTGCGAGAGAGCGCCGATGCCAGAATCGAACGCGTCTGGCCCACCTCCTGTTCGACCGCATTCAGCCATGTGGCATCCCAAGAAAATGTTTCCAGGGTGGCCGCTTCGGCGACTGACGGCAACACGACCAGTACAGGCGCACTAGCGGTGGAGGGCTCGGCGACTGCCATGGCCAGCGCTTCCGGCCGCGTGTCAAGGCGAACCGGTCTGTCCTTGATGTACCAGCCCACGCACGTGAGGACAGCGACGGCGGTCAACACGAATTCCAGAGGGAGTCGCGGACGGCGGGAAGAGGGTCGCTTGAAATTCATGGGTCTTCCATTTCAGGGCCGCGTGTAACGAAGCCCGAGGGTGGTGAAACCCGGGTTTACCGCGACGAGCTGCACAGGGCGACCAAGCCAGCCCACCTCCCGGGTGGTGACTTCGTCGCCGAGAACCTGCGACTCACGAGACCCTCGAGTGACGCGAGAGAGCTGAAGTCCCTCGCTCTGGACGGGCAGCATAATCACCAGGCCCCTTTCGCTGGTTTCAGCCTCGAGCGTGTACTCGATGATGCGCGGTGTACCGTCCGCGTCCCGTGAGGTCACTTCGCGCGCAGCGATTCGGAGCTCGGCCTCGCTGCGACGCCTCCAGAACGCATGTAGTTCGCCTGCACCGCCGACCCACATGTTGTTGGCCTGCGCAAACGCCAGAGCGTCGCGCCAGGCGTCAAAGCCGGCCATGCTGGGCGTGTGGTGAAACCGGTCGGCCGACGTCATGACGTGCACGCTCCAGAACTCGGTGACCGCCCGTTGCAGGGTGAGCATCAGCTGCTCGACCTCTTCGGGTGTCGAGGGGTCGGTAAAACAGACCGGAATCTCTCGAACACGAAAAGGCAAGCCATTCCAGTCGCTTGGCGTAAAGGGCTGGCAGGTGCCGAAAACAAAACCCTGCTGTCCGCCGGGTGTAGGTGAAAACGAAACCGAATAGCGAAGCTCCACCGCGTCCATGATGCGCCAGGCGTCCACGTGGTCGCTGGTCCAGCGACCGTCCCAGGTACGGACGCCGCGAATGTCGGCTTCTTCGCCCAGCCACGCTTCCAACTGTTCCATCTGCGCAACCAGGGTCATCGGCTGTTCAATGATATCGAACCCAAATGCTCCCCACGACTTGTGCAACGAGGCCTGAGCGGGGTCGGTAAACCACAGCAGCGCACCGTGTCCGGTGAACTCCGGAATGTCGACTGCGTTCTCCCGGGTGGGCAGATGGGGCGGCGCTGTCAGAAACGTCGCAGACCGGGCACCGAGCACCCGCTCATGAATGGACATCCACAACGGACGCCCGCTCATGGTGGTGGATTGATGCGAAGAAAGCAGGGCTCCGCTGCCCCCTTCCGGCCATTGCCACAGCGCGAAAAGCGCCACGCGGCGCCCCATCACCGCGTGAATCAGAAATCGCTCCAGCAAATCGGCGTACGGGATCGTGGAGCCGAGGAGCGCAGGCGAGGCGACGACATCGGACGTGCGTACGGGCGCTCCGGAGACGCGCGGTCGCACGCGCCCTGTGCTGGTCGAGACGCCCTGCTGCAGCGCGCTCAGCTGTTGTCCCGCGTCAAAGTCCAGCACGATCACCTCGCCGGAGCCGAACATGCGCGAATAAACGACCGGTGCGCCGTCCATGGCCAGCAACGTCTCTGCACCCTCCAGCGGCCTTGTAGAGCCGATGAAGCGCGTTAACAGCGGCATGCGTCGCAGCTCGTTATTGAACGGTGCATCAAGTGCGCCGACCGCTGTGATCGCGCCTGGTGTTCGCCAGCCGCCGTTTCCATCGGCGCCGAACTGTGTGCGCAGGCGCGCTTCGGGTAGCTCAAGGACGACCGTCGCCCCGCGCGCAGTGAGCTCTTCCACCAGCGGGACCACGGCTTCGGCATGAAGGCTGGTGGTCGTACCCGACGTAAAGATGGCATACTGATAGGGCGAAAGAGCTTCTGCAGTCAGGTCCTCGACAGCGAGCACCGAGACGGGCCCTACCTCCTGGCGCACGGCGTCGACCCATGGCCACGAGCCCGGCACAATACCACGCCCGTCGGTGTCTGTGGCGCCCTGCGAGGCAATGATCACCACCACGTCGCCGCGTCCTTCGATCGGTGCAAAGGCGCCCTGCAGGCGGGGGTCGCCGGCGTCAAGCCGTACAGGTCTGCGGTCCAGAATGAACGCCACCAACACCAGAACCACCAGGGTCCAGAATGCGATCCTGAACGGGTTAAGTTGAAGGCGGTTACGGCTCATGCGCAGAAATTCACCGAATAGCAGGAACCGCCACGTTTAGAACGATGCCGGCGCCGGGGTCAACCAGCGATTCCTGACCGCGGGTGTGACCGGGCCACCCGATCAATCAGATCCAGGCAGAACGACACGCACCAGCCGATTTTGCCCACGTCCAGCGCGTCCGCTGTGTCGGTGGGCAGGTGGTAGTGGCGAGGCGCCTTCAGGGCCGAATCCACGCAGCCGATCCCCACGGCATCGTAGCCTCGGATCGCAAAGGGAACGGCATCTGTGCCGCCCACCGGAATATCGAGTGATTGAAGCTCTGCCCAGCGCGGATCGCGTCGCATGTCGTTCAACACGGACTCCAGCCAGCCGCAGGGCGCAATGGGAAGCACTTCGCCCTCGTGAAACCAGTGCAGGGTTCCGTTCGAGAAACCATCGATGGCCAGAATGACCGTATCATCCCGTTTCCATTCGTCTTTCATGCGCATCGCCAGCGCGTCCGAGCCACCCAGACTCGCTTCCTCGCAGCCCGCGGTCACAAACACGAACTCGACCCCCTCAGGGCGGCGTTCACGCAGCAACCGCGCCAGGGCCAGACCGCCCGCAACGCCTGACAGGTTGTCATTTGCACCCGGCACAATCTGGTTGCGCAGCACAATGTCCAGGTTCAGGGCGGCGGCGATCAAGGATGGCACCGTAAGGCCCACCCGCAGCACCCGGGATAGTGTGGAGGGGCCCGCGCCAAGCTCCCAGGCGTCCAGCA